>NZ_JBJKEX010000196.1:0-5626 GCF_045505405.1 Hansschlegelia beijingensis
GCTCGAACCCATCGGCAACATCCCGCCAGCCGAAGCAGAAGAGCGCTATTACGCAATGCTGAGCGAGCCGGCTATCGCGGCGTGACTCAAACGAAGCGGCCTCCGGAGAATCCGGAGCGGTTCACTCCGGTCAGCCGGTCTGAGCTTGGGCCAAGGCTTCGCGTGACCCTCGTGCACCAGGATCGCGCCACGTCCTTGCCGTCCACGAGCACGACCGCCACCGTGCGGCCGCAGCGGCCGCCGCCGGTGCGCTAAGTTACGACCGTCCCGCGCCCTTTGATGTCTCCCAGCCTTTCTTAGCCGCTTCCGCGCGGAAGAGCTCGAGCGGGCATTTCGCGGACCGGAGCTCCGGCGCGTCGATCGGGCCCGCATCTGAGCGGAGGCGGATGCGTGGGCCGTTGATGGCGATGCGATCCCTGTCGATCAGCCGCAGAGGAGGGGACCAATGCGATGAAGCAACGCGACTTTGATCATTGCCGGATCCTTAGCGCTCAAGCGGTGCGGATCGACAGCCCCTCTTCCCTAAAGAGCCTGTAGACGCGCTTGGGAATAGCGCCATAGGTTGCCAGGTCGACCCGCCATGTTTACGTTGCGCCAAGAGGCGTCTCAAACCTCGTTTGGCAGGGATTCGGCATGGACGATCTTCACTTAGTCGATGGAAAGGTTCCTCTAGTGTGGTGGGACCAGACCAGCAACTTCGGTGACCTATTATCGCCATGGATCGTCAGGAAGCTTAGCGGACATGACGTCGTTTTGGCCGATCGAACACGGCCGCATTATCTCGCCATCGGGTCCGTGCTGGACAAGGCGAACGACAAATCGATCGTCTGGGGCTCGGGGTCGTTCGGCACCGAGAGCCGCAGTCACATGCCCCGTGGTGCTCAGTATCTCGCGTTCAGGGGGCCGTTGACCCGGAACAAGATCGACACGGCAAAACTCAATGCGCCGCGAATTTATGGTGACCCTGCGCTGCTTGTTCCGATGTTTCACAAGCGGACGCGGGAGCCGAGCCACGAACTTGGTGTGATCGTCAGGTGGTCGGAGCCGAGACTGCGCGACGGATTGAACCTCGAAGGCGTGAAGAAGATCGACTTCTCGCGCGGCGATATCGAAGCAGTGCTGGACGACATCCTTGACTGTAAGCGCATCTTGTCATCGTCGCTGCACGGGCTGATCATCGCAGACGCCTACGGCATCCCGAATGCCTGGAAGGTGACGAATTCCCCTAAGGGACGCGAGTTCAAGTTCTGGGATTACTTCTTGTCGGTAGGGAAGCTGCGCGATCCCTGCACCTTCAAGCTTCTCCAGCCTAACATGAGCTGGCATCGGATCGTGGAAGAGGTCGAGTTTGACGGCCGGCCTATAGTCTTGGATCTGCAGCGGCTACTGGCCGTGTGCCCGTTCAACTCGATGGGGCTGACCCTTCACAAAAAGCCGCCCACGATCCCTGCGCCCCAACTGGTTAGCGGCTAAAACCCTGCCGCTCGAAAGCTACGAACGCTTTGTTCCCGAGGCCCCACGGCCTGCTTCACTGCTCCGGCGCGCTTAGCCCCCGCGGCCTCATCGATTGCGAGCGGCTGAGGGTTCTCCTTGGTTAGCCGGTGGGCCCCGGTCACGCGCATGGCGAGGGACGTCGCCAAGCGCGGAGGCCGCGGGCGCTGGCGGCGCCCCATCCGCTGTCGAACGCCAGGTGCGGGCCGATCTCGGAAAGGTCCCGCGCGGCCACGCCGTTGTCGAGCGCGAGCGCAAAGACGGCATCTCGCTTGAGTGGGTGGCCCTGGATGGAGACCTCCACCTTTCCTCGCCGATTTCGACGGTCCTTCAGGTTGTTGGGATGGCTGAAGAACGCCTCCCCCCATTGCGGCGACGGAACGTCACGAGCCAGCCGAGTCTGCCGCGGGAGCCGTGGAGAACCCGAGCCTCACAACAGCAGGTCCATTGCCTGTCTAGCTCAAGTGCCATAATGCGTCTTGGACGAGCAAACCGGTGGGAAACGACAGTTGGCCAGCATCTGCCTGAATTTTGACGCCATATTCTACGGAGCAACTTCTGCCGCAGTGGTCGGCGCATACGAGGTGAGGCGACAGGGTTTCAGCGCTGCGATCGTTGGCGGTTGGCGAGAGCGCCACCTTGGTGGGATGATGTCAGGGGGGTTAGGGGGGTCAGATGTTCTAAAGACCAGTGCATACGGTGGATTGGCTACCGAGGTCATCGATCGGATAAATCAGAAATCCGAGCGCAAACGACATGAGTGGAGGTTCGAGCCCAGACACGCGCAGTCCACGTTCGAAGAGATGGTTCGCGAAGCAGGGATACCCGTGTTCTGGTCGGACGGGGTCAGCAATGTTTTGCGCGAAGGCCTAAACGTTCGCTCGATCCAGACCGTTGACGGGCAAGCTTTTGGGGCTCGCGTTTTTATCGACTGCTCTTACGAAGGCGACCTCCTAGCGCTCGCTGGCATATCCTTTGCTGTCGGTAGAGAGGCCGCTAACGGAGACAATCAGCTCAACGGGTTCCGGGGAGAAATTCGGGAAGAGGGCGGGGCCAGGCATAATTGGACGGGAACTGCGGCCAACGTCGACCCGTTTGTTCAGCCCGGCAACCCTGCTTCCGGGCTTCTTCCTGGCGTCACAGCCCGGCCGAACGTCGCTATCGGCGCAGCTGATCATTCGGTACAGTCGTATTGCTTCAGGATGGTCATGACCACCAGCCGGAAGCGGCGGATACCTCTTCCAGCCGAAGTTCCGGAGAATTTCCGGCCCGAGGATTACGAGCTTCTATTCCGTAGATGTGATGCACTAACAAAGTCGGGCGCTATATTTGGGGTCGACTACTCATTAAGCAGCCATTTCTTTCTTTTTAAGAGAATTGCACGGAAGGTGTTCGACGTAAACAACAAGGGGCCGTTTTCGCTAGACCTCGTCGGTGGATCTCACCAATATGTGCTCGCCAGCTATGCTGAGCGAGAAGCGATCTGGAAGAAGCACGAGTTATATACGAGAGGATTATTTTACGCCCTTCAACATCATCCAGACCCCCGGGTCCCAACAGCCTTGCGCGACCGTGTTCGCTTGCTTGGGCTAGATTCTCTGCACTTTGATAAGCCATCAAACCGTGATCGCGCTCACTGGCCATACCAGCTATATGTCCGCGAAGCGCGCCGGATGGTGTCTGATTTTGTTCTGACAGGGCGTGACTTGGAGCCGCCGGTATCACGATCCGGGCGCTCAAACGCGATCATCGCCAACGGCGCGTATCGCAAGGACTCTCACCATGGGCAGCGGTATGCGTACCATTCGAACGGACACTGGAGCCTCTGGAACGAGGGGCTGTTTGAGGTTCACGTTGGGGCGAACGGAGTATTCCCCGTTCCCTATGAGTGTATTGTTCCTAGCCGAGGCGAATCCGCGAACCTCTTTGTAGCGTTCTGCGGCTCAGCCACTCACGAGGCATTTGGGGCGTTGCGAATGGAGCCAACGCTCATGGCAATTGGCCAAGCAATCGGTATGGCCGCAAGCATCATTCTAGGCTCTGAAAGGCCAATGGTGGTCCAAGACGTTCCCTACGCGGAGCTAAGGCAGCGCCTTCTTCAGGCGCCAGGTAGGAAGCCGCCCGTTCTTGATGGCTGGTCCGATCTCATGCAGGGTCCCAAGTTTGAGCCAGACCCGCCGCTTGACCCTGTCGTCGCTAAATCGCTGTGTGGAATGCCGGTCGACGTAAAACTTCCCGAGAGGCACGCCGCGCTCATTTCATACAATCAGAAGTTCCTTGATCGCGAGGCGTCAAGCCACCGCCTTAAACTCGAACGGAAAAGGGCAGCGGCAGGAATTTTCAGGATCGGCCGGCACCGCGGAAAACTTGTGGTCGCCGGACGCGTCCCACCTACGACATCAGAAGTGTTCATCTCGGTCAACGATCATCTAATAAAGGTCGTCAGGACAGCACCCCTTTCAACCAATCCTCAAATCTATAAATTTTGGTTTGCCTTTGGGGGTTCGACCTTGAAACGACTCCCCGAGTCGCTCGTTATAAGGGTCTCATCAGCACAGGGGATGCTTAGAGCGAACTCAGGTGCAGGCGGGATCGCCGAACCAAACCCCCGGGGAAACGGCAGGCTTTTCCGTGCCATTGCGCGAGGATGGACGATCGATAAATGGGGACAAATAGCCCTGCCGATCGCACACAAGGCCGAGTGGAAGCACTCAGCGCTTGATGCCTATCAAGAATTTCAGGAATATTTTCGCAAGACCTTTAATAAGGACCTTTATTTTGTGGCGGGGACTTTGCTGGGTGCCGTCCGAGAGGGCGATTTCATTGCGCACGACGACGACATGGATGTCGGTTATTTCTCGACAAAGGCGTCAGCGGAAGAAGTTCGTGATGAAATGTTCGAAATTCTCTATCAACTCCGATCAGACGGGTGGCCAACAAAAATCGGATCGAACCGAGCCTTCTTCAAGACAGGGTCAAAGGCCGCAATGTTCGACGTCTTTCCAGCCTGGTTCGAAAATGGCTATGTATGGATGCCGAACTCGCAGATGATGGCAGCCGGTCCTGAACTGATGGTTCCCGCTGTGAAGTCAGAGTTCCTCGGAAAAGAAGTTTTCTTTCCTCATCACGCAGAGGCCTACCTAGCTCACCACTACGGGGCGACCTGGCAGACGCCAGATAAACATTATCAGGAGGTCAAAGCGCATGGTGTCCTGGCGGGTCTGGTGCGTGCTCGCCTTACTGAGGACCAAGTTCGTGAACTGCAATCACTGTCCGCGAGTGCGTCGAGTGGGAGTGATACGTGATTGTCGCAATGCGAGGGATGGGATTAGGCTCTATATCGAAGAGGGGCTGTCGATCCGGACCAAGCTGCCTCGGCGCAAGCGTGCCTGGCGCTACCGAGTCGGTCGGCTGGAGATCGCGGCGCCGAACGACGGCTGGTGGCCTTCATGTCGGACGCCTTGTCCGACGGCCGGCCATTCAGGTTGCTGACTGCTGTTCTCGAGAGCGGCTCATAACGGTTCCGAGGGCCAACCTTTTGAGCCTTCCACGGCGTGCAGATTCTCGATCGGCTTGCGGCCGACCGCGGCAAGCCGAAGACAATCCGCGTTACAACCGCCGGAGTTTGCGGGCCGGTTGCTCGATCAGTCGGCCTACCTCAATGGCGTCGAGCTCGACTTCTCAAGGGTCGGAAAGGCCGGCCGACATCGCCTTCATCGAGGCATTCAACGCACGCGTCCGGGCTAAATGCCTCAACGCCAGCTGGTTCCTGTCGCCGCCCGACGCTTCGCGACCGCATCGAAGCCTGGCGGATCGACGACAACACTGAACAGCCCCACTCGGCCCATGGTCACTTGATGCCAAAGGCCTTCGCTCACTGGAGTGGGCCCCTTAAGCCGGACAGCGATCAGACTCCGTTTGGACCGTCTGCCGGGCGTGGTGATCCTCGAACTGGCGCGGGCTGAGGTAGCCGAGCGCCGAGTGAAGCCTCTTGGCGTTGTAGACGTGGTCGATGAAGGTCGGAAGGCTCTCGGCGACGTCGGTGAAGGTCTCGTAAGCCATCGGATAGACTGCCTCCGCCTTGAGCGTCTTCATGAAGCTCTCCGCTTTGGCGTTGTCGTAAGGGTTGCCGCGT
>NZ_JBJKEX010000197.1:0-5621 GCF_045505405.1 Hansschlegelia beijingensis
GGGGCTCGCGAGCTCGATCGCGCCGAGGCCGAGCGAGAGCCAGCCGAGCGCGACGGAGAGGCGCTCGGCCTGGGGGCGGGTCGGGACGAGAACGGCTGGCAGCTGCATGGGGCGTAATCCTGCTTGGGGGCTCCGCCTTGGTTTGGCGCGCCGGATGGCGCCGTCCAGCCCTCGCGGCGCGCGCCGGCCGCCCTATACCTCCGGCTCCCGGCATGCCCCGGAGCCTTCATGTCAGCGCATGGATCGTCGACCGTCATCTACGCCGCGCTGGCCGGCAACCTCGCGATCGCCGTCACCAAGTTTGCGGCCGCGTTCTGGACCGGGTCGAGCGCCATGCTGTCGGAGGGCGTCCATTCGCTCGTCGACACCGCCAATCAGGGCCTGTTGCTGCTGGGGCTGAAGCGGGCCGCCCGTCCGGCCAGCGTCCGGCATCCCTTCGGCCATGGCATCGAGATCTATTTCTGGGCCTTCGTGGTGGCGATGCTGATCTTCGCGCTCGGCGGCGCGGTCTCGATCTACGAGGGGATCCACAAGCTCGCCGATCCGCACCCGATGGAGGACGCCTGGGTGGCGTTCGCCACGCTCATCATCAGCATGGTGATCGAGGCGCTGTCGTTCCGGGTCGCCTATCGCGAGCTGCGCTCCGCCTATCCGGACATCTCGCCCTGGCAGGCGATCCGCCGGAGCAAGGACCCGAGCGTGTTCGCGGTGCTGTGCGAGGACGCGGCCGCGCTTGCGGGCCTCGCGATCGCGCTGGTTTGCGTGGGCGCGGCCTACGCGTTCGACGCTCCGGCCTTCGACGCGGCCGGCTCGATCGCCATCGGCCTCGTGCTGGTGCTGGTCGCGATCTTCCTGTCGCGGGAGACGCTGAGCCTGATCACCGGCGAGGCGGCCTCTCCGCAGACCCGCGAGGAGGTGCGCCGCATTCTTCTGGCGGATCCGCGGGTGGCCGCGGCGCCGGAGCTGCTGACGATGCATCTCGGCCCCCGCGAGATCCTGCTCGCCGCGTCGATCGACATCCGGGACGATCTCGACGGAGCGGCGGTCGAGCAGACGGCGCGCGACCTCGCCGCCAGGATCGAGGCCGCGCATCCGGAGATCACGCGGGTATTCCTGAGGCCGATCCCGCTTCGCGACGCGGCGCTCGCCCCGGAGGCCGGGGCGGCGTGATCACTGGACGCTCTGCGGCGCGACGCTTCGCAGGTTCTCGGCGGTCTGGTTGTTGAGCGACTGCAGCAGGGCCCGGATGAAGGGCCGCGCTTCGAGAGCGACGTCCAGGATGCCGCCGGTGTTCACCGTGGTGCGCGATTTCGGGACCGACAGGGCGGTCTCCCAGCCCCGGGTGTCGACCAGCGGGTAGATCGTGTAGCCGAGCATCGGGACGCCTTCCTCCATGGTCTGCGCGAGCTCCAGCAGCAGTTGCGCGTGCCAGCGGGCGCCATAGGCGTAGAACGGCGTTCCGGTCTCGCCGATCATCATCGGCAGGCCGTAGTGGTTGTAGTAGTCGATGATCAGCGGATAGAGCCCGCGGCGCGCGCCGTCCTGCATCTGCGCCGCGTAGAGCTGCGGCTCCGGGTTGAGCCAGGCGCCCTGCGGGTCGACGTCCTCGTTGTGCGCGTAATAGTCGGCCGCGAACACGGTGTCGGTCTTCATCGTGACGCCGAAGTCCCGGGCGAGCGCGAGATGCAGGTCGCGCAGCTCCGTCAGAAGCTCCAGCAGGCGGGTCCGGCGGGCCTCGCGCTCCGGCAGGCTGTGGGTCGACAGCACATAGGCGCCGACGAGCCAGTCGAGCGAAGTCTTCTGCGCCGTCGGCGTTCGGCGAACGCGGCGGTCGAGCGCCGCGAGCGGGGTGTTCGCGAGCGTCTCGAGGTCGGCGTTCAGCAGCCAGTTCTGGCCGAGAATGAGATCGCTCGGGATGAACCGCACGAAGCGGTTGAAGTCCGGCCGCCCCGGTTTGTAGACGGCGGCCTCGGTGTGCATGAACAGCATGCGCTGGCCGGAGCTCTGAAGCTGGCTCTGGATCGCGCTGCGCGCCTTGACGGCGGCCCGCGCCAAAGCGAAGGCGCGTTCGATGTAGTACTGGCCGTGCCGCGGGTCTCCCCAGCCGGGGAAGCCGCCGTTCCACATCTCGCTGTTGAAGCCGACCGTGGTCTCCGGCTCGTTGATCAGCGTGACCGCCTTGATGCTCGCGCCGTAGCGCTCGAACGCCGCCGCCGCGAACCGGGCGAAATAGTCCGGCCATTCGGGATTGAGATAATAGCTTTTGGAAGGGATGGTCCGCCCTGCGGCGTCCGTCACCCGGAAGCGGTCCTCGATGCCGAAATGGTGGATGTCGAGGCTGAGGTTGAGGCCGGCCTTCGCGAGATCGGAGACGAACGCGTCGTGCTCCGCCCAGCTCGCCGGCTCATCGAGATCGATCTCATGGTTCGAGAGCCCGATCCTGATGTTCACGAGCCCGAGGCTCTGCACTTCCGAGATCAGCTTGGCGCGCCGGTCAGGGTCGAACAGGCCCTGATCCCTGAGCGAATTCCAGCGATAGCTCTCGTCCCGGGTGAGAGGGTTGGCGGTCTCGATCCCGCTCCACAGCAGGCTGTTCGGAGCGTTGCCGCCGATCATCGTCGAATAGAGCGAGATGGTGGCGTCGGCGCGCGCCTGCTCGCTCGGCGTCAGCACGCGACGGATCCGAGTGGGCAGCTCGAGCGGGACAGGCGCGCTGAAGTTCTCTGCGTCGTCGCCGACCGAGACCGTGTGGATCTCGAGCTGCTTCTGCGAGGCCCAGTCGGCCAGCCAGGATTGCTGCGCCATCGAGGGCGCCACGCAGAGGCCGGCCAGAAGCCACCCCGCGGCGACGCGTGAAAAGATCGTCCGTGCCCGCGCCAATAGTCCCCCTTCGCGCTTGCGATATGATTCGTCGCAGACGCGAAGACTTACCGTGTCGGCCCCTCGCGGGAAGGCCGAAGCTGCGAGAGTCACGCTCTTGTGCGGTAGCGGGCGACCCTGCGCGCCGCCTGAAACGCGCGATTTCCACGGCGGCGCCTGGACCCAGCGTGTCGCGCTCCGCAATTCCGCCCGGCTTGTGGGGTGTGCTCGCGAGGTTCATGTTGCGCGCCACGCTGCTTCGCGCAGCGCTGCCCCGGAGGACCGGATCTACGTGACCTTGCTTAAGCGGCGCGTCGCGCCTTTCGCCGTGGTGGCCGCGCTTCTGGCCGCTGGTCCCGCCGTCTCCTCGCCGGCCTCCGAGGTCGAGCTCGCGGCGTCCCGCAGCTCTCTCGCCGGCAACTATCTCGCCGGCCGCATCGCGGGCTCGGAACGCGACGCCGCTTCGGCCGCGGCCTATTTCAGGGCCGCGCTGCGCGCCGACCCGCGAAATCCGGAGCTCCTTGAGCGCACCTTCCTGCTGACGCTTGTCGAGGGCGACGTGGACGGCGCGATGCGGCTGGCCGAGCGGCTGGTCGCCAAGGATCCAAGCAACCGGATGGCGCGGCTCGCGCTGGCGGTGAGGGGGATCAAGACCCACAACTACGCCGCCGCGCGGCGCCAGCTGACGCAGAGCGCCAAGGGGCCGCTCGCCGAGCTGACCGATCATCTGCTGACGGCCTGGGCGTGGCTCGGCTCCGACCAGACCGGCAAGGCGCTCGCCAGCATCGACAAGCTGCAGGGCGCGGACTTCTTCGGCACCTTCCGCGACTATCACGCCGCGCTCGTCGCTGACCTAGGCGGACGGCGCGAGGAAGCGAAGAAGCGCTTCGACGCGGCGCTGTCCGGAGACGGCAGCGCGCTGCGCATCGTGCAGGCGGCCGCCCTGTTCCGGGCCCGCAACGGCGACAAGGACGGCGCGCTCAAGCTGCTCGCGGATTTCGAGAAGGTCGCGCCGCGCCACCCGTTGATCCGGGAGGCGCGCACCGCGGTCCAGACCGGCGGCGATCTGCGGCGCCCGATCGCCGACGTCAGCGACGGCGTGGCCGAGGTGCTCTACGGCATCGGAGGCGCGCTCGCGCGACAGGGCGGCGAGGATCTCTCGCTCGTCTACCTTCAGCTCGCCCTCTACGCCGAGCCCAACCACGCGATGGCGCTCGTCACGCTGGCCGACCTCTACGACCAACTGAACCAGTACCAGCAGGCGATCGACGTCTATGCGCGTGTCCCGGCCTCGTCGCCGCTCAAGCGCAACGCCGAAATCCAGAGCGCGATGGATCTCGACCGGCTCGACAAGACGGAAGAGGCAAAGAGCAAGCTCGCCAAGCTGATCGCCGCCGACCCCACCGACCAGGAGGCGATCATCGCGCTCGGCAACATCGAGCGCGGGCGCGAGCAGTTCGCGGAGGCGGCGGAGACCTATTCCCGAGCCGTCGCGCTGATCGAGGCGCCGCTCGCCGGCGCGGGCGAAGCGCCCGGCAAGGCCGCGGAGCCGACCACCTATGTCGTGAAGGGCGGCGAGACGCTGCCTGACATCGCCAAGGAGGTCTATGGCGATCGGAACCGCTGGCGCGAGCTCGCGGATTTCAACCGGACGCCCGAAGCCGAACACGCGAATGGCGGGACGCTCGCGAAGTCGAACGAGTTGAAGCCGGGCCAGAAGCTGCTGCTGCCGCCGCGGCAGGCGAGCAACCCGTCGGAGGATCAGAAGGCCGACGCGGCGGCGAAGCCGAGCGCGGCCAACTGGTCGCTCTACTACGTCCGCGGCATCGCCTATGAGCGTTCGAAGCAGTGGCCGAAGGCCGAGGCCGACCTCAAGAAGGCGCTGGAGCTCTCCCCCGACCAGCCGCTGGTGATGAACTATCTCGGCTATTCATGGATCGACCAGGGCATCAACCTCGAAGAGGGTATGAAGCTCATCAAGCGGGCGGTCGAGCTGAAGCCGGACGACGGCTACATCGTCGACAGCCTGGGCTGGGCCTATTACCGGCTCGGCAAGTTGGATGACGCCGTGCGCGAGCTCGAGCGGGCTGTGGAGCTGCGTCCGCAGGATCCGGTGATGAACGATCATCTTGGCGACGCCTACTGGCGCGTCGGCCGCAAGCTCGAGGCGCGCTTCCAGTGGAGCCACGCCAAGGACCTCAAGCCGGAGCCGGCCGAGGTGCCGAAGATCGAGGCCAAGCTGAAGGACGGGCTGCCGGACGAGAAGAAGACCGACGCCTCCGCCGACGCTTCGGACAAGAAGAACGGCGGCTGATCGCGCCGCCGCCGCGCTTACGCGGCGGCTGCGGCGGTGATACAGGCAGGCGCGATGCTGCTTCGCGCCCGCGCCCCCGCCAAGGTCAATCTGACGCTCCACGTTCTCGGACGGCGGCTGGACGGCTTCCATGAACTCGACAGCCTCGTCGCTTTCGCGGGCTGCGCGGCCGACGCGCTGACGCTGGAGCCGGATTGCCCGCTGTCGCTCGCGGTCGAGGGGCCGTTCTCTGACGCGGCGGGCCCGCCCGACGACAATCTCGTGCTGAAGGCCGCGCGCGAGGCGGCCACGCGGATCGAGGGGCTGCGGCTCGGCCGGTTCACGCTGGTCAAGCGGGTGCCGGTGGCGGCCGGGATCGGCGTGAGGAGGAATTCGATGAAGTTCGCGCTCAAGCGCGCCATCAAGGACGCCAAGGAGTGCGAGAGGCAGCCAAAGCTGTTCAAGCGGG
>NZ_JBJKEX010000198.1:0-5566 GCF_045505405.1 Hansschlegelia beijingensis
TGTGCTCCGGTCACTCGATGCGCTGACCGGTCTTCGCCCAGTCCCTTCAGATCGGCGGCGCTGACCGCCGGCACGTCGAGCCGCAGGTCGATCCGGTCGAGCAGGGGACCGGACACCCGCGACTGGTATTCTGCCGCGCAGCGCGGCCCGCGTCGGCAGACATGGCCGTCCCCGCCCCCGCAGCGGCACGGGTTCATGGCCGCCACCAGCTGAAAACGCGCCGGATAGGAGATGCGGTGATTGGCGCGGGCGATCACCGCCTCGCCGCTTTCGAGAGGCTGGCGCAGGGCGTCGAGCGCCTGAGCCGAGAACTCCGGCAATTCGTCCAGGAACAGCACGCCCTGATGGGCCAGCGCGATCTCGCCGGGGCGGGGCCGCGCGCCGCCTCCGACGAGCGCCGCCATCGAGGCCGAATGATGCGGCGCCCGGAACGGCCGCCTGTTGGTCAGCCGCCCCCCGGCGAGCTCGCCCGCGACGGAGCGGATCATCGCGACCTCGAGCAGCTCCTTGGGCTCCAGCGGCGGCAGGAGGCCCGGCAGCCGGCTGGCGAGCATCGACTTGCCCGCGCCGGGCGGGCCGCAGAGCAGCAGATTGTGCCCGCCGGCCGCCGCGATCTCGAGCGCCCGCTTGGCGGTCTCCTGGCCACGCACCTCCCGCAGGTCGGCGACGGGGCCGCTCGCCTCAGGGAGACCGGGGCGCGGCCGCGCCAGAACCTGCACGCCCTTGAGATGGTTCGCGATCTGGATCAGCGAGCGCGGCGCGACGATCGGCAGGTCAGAGCTCGCCCACGCCGCCTCCGGCCCGCAGGCTTCCGGGCAGATCAGTGCATGGCCGCGCGCATGGGCCGCCACTGCGGCCGGCAGCGCACCCG
This sequence comes from Hansschlegelia beijingensis, assembly GCF_045505405.1. Taxonomy (GTDB): domain Bacteria; phylum Pseudomonadota; class Alphaproteobacteria; order Rhizobiales; family Methylopilaceae; genus Methylopila; species Methylopila beijingensis_A. The sequence goes on from NZ_JBJKEX010000198.1 coordinate 872, forward strand.
CGACCGCGGCGATCGTGCCGTCGAGCGCGAGTTCGCCGAGCACGGTGCAGCCGCTCAGCGCGTCAGGCGGCACCGCTCCGATCGCCGCCATCAGCCCCAGCGCTATCGGCAGGTCGAAATGCGCGCCTTCCTTGGGAAGATCGGCGGGCGCGAGGTTGATGGTGATGCGCCGCGGCGGCAGGGCGAGCCCGGCAGCGGTGAGCGCGGAGCGCACCCGCTCGCGGGCCTCGGTGACCGCCTTGTCGGGCAGGCCCACGATCGAGAAGGCGGGCAGGCCCGGGGCCACCTGGACCTGGACATCGACCGCCCGGGCCTCGATGCCCTCGAAGGCGACGGTGGAGACCCATACGACCATGCCGCAGCCCTCGGCTTCTGTCCTCCGCGAGAGTATCGGCGCCGTTCCGCCTGGGGGATTATGTATCTTGCAAACCTGTCTGGCCTGTGCGATAAAGATCGGGCCAAGAGGTTCTAGCGATGTCCGTCCTTTCTCAGCCCCAGTTTCACGACGAAGAAGCCGCCTTCGCGTGGCTTGAGAAGACGGTGTGGGGCGACGCTCCGGTTTGCCCTCACTGCGGCTGCATGGGCCGCATCGGCAAGATCAAGGCGAACCCCGAGAAGCGCGTCCGCCTCGGCCTCTGGAAGTGCGGCGACTGCAAGAAGCAGTTCACGGTGAAGGTCGGCACCGTGTTCGAGCACGCCCGCATGCCGCTCCATAAGATGCTGCAGGCGGTCCACCTCATGTGCTCTTCCAAGAAGGGCATCAGCGCTCACCAGCTGCACCGCATCCTAGAGGTCCAGTACAAGACGGCGTGGTTCCTCGCTCACCGCATCCGCGAGGCGATGCGCTCCGGCGAGCTGGCGCCCATGGGCGGCGGTGGCGGTACGGTTGAGATTGACGAGACGTTCATCGGCCGCCTCGAAGGCCAGCCGAAGAAGCGCCACGGCGGCACGACCACGTTCAAGAACACGGTGTTCGCCCTCGTGGAGCGCGGCGGCCAGTCCCGCATGTTCCACGTCGAAGGCACGACCAAGAGCGAACTGCAGCGCATTATCCGCGCCAACGTCTCGGCGGAAGCCAGGATCATGACCGACGAAGGCCGCTGGTATCTCGGCCTCGACAAGGACTTTGCGAGCCATCAGGTCGTGAACCACGGACGCAAGGAGTACGGCCGTGGCGAGGTCTACACGAACACGGTCGAAGGCTATTTCTCGATCTTCAAGCGCGGCATGAAGGGCGTCTATCAGCACTGCAAGGAGCGCCACCTGCACCGCTACCTCGCGGAGTTCGAGTTCCGGTACAACGCCCGCGAAGCCCTTGGCGTGAACGATCAGATGCGGACGCATCGCGCGGCGCTCGGCATCAAGGGTAAGCGGCTGACTTATCGAACAGCTAACTAACGGTAACCCTTGGCGTAGATGCCGTCCGGCGGGTTAGCAGGGTCGTAGACACCTTCTATTTTAGTGTCTCTCGGCCAGTAGCCGAGTTTGTCCAAATTGACGAACTCGGCATGGTGTCGCCACAGGATCGTACCAAGGTTTTTCGACTTGTCTGCGCCGGGTAGAGAGTGCCCCCGGCGTTCGATCGCCCGCACCAATGCACCTCGTTTCAAGGGCCGGCCGGTGCTGAGCAAAACCTCTCGCGCTACCTTCACTACGCCGGCGGGCGAAAGTGACTCATTGTGGGCTTTGGGGTCATCCGCAGAAGGCGCGATGCCGGGAAACAACTGATTGACGAGCGTTTCCGCGTCTCCAAAAAGCCTAGCCTCTGCGAGAGCTTTGATCCGCGGAAGCGCCTCTAAGGCAGCGTCCAACTCCTTGAGGAGCTTCGCAGCCTCTTCGCGTCTGCGCCTTAGACGCTCTTGAAGTTCTTCAAAATCGGCCATCTGCACGCCAGCCGGATACACCACGCCACCATCGACGCACATTGCACCCATGGCCGCCTCCAAGTCACGCCTCCACTCCAAATATGGTTAACGGACTCTAAACAAGGCCTCAGGGTGTGAAAAGGGACTTGTGCCGCTTGCACCCACTCACAGGAGTCGGTAGCTTACCCTGACCGGCGGTGTGCTGGTGAAAGGAGGTGGGCGTGACCACACCCATGAAGCCCCTGCTCGGACACGGAGCCGACGGGCTTAGGGGAGACTAAAAAACGAAAGGGGCCAGTCCCGATGTGGCGTCGGAACCAGCCCCCTGAGGCAACAGCAACCGGGCGACCAATGTCGCGGGGTCAAAGCAGCCCACCACCGCTTAGACTCGCACGTTAGTCGCCCACCCTCAACCCTTTTTCTAAAAGGGGATCGAGATGGTGCGCGTCCGCGCTTACCGTCGCCGCCGGTTCGGCCGGTGGGAGCATGTCTGTAGCCACTATCGTAGCTACCCGAACTGAACGGCGGCACGTCCGCTGAACACCGCACGACAGTCGCCGCCGGGTTCGCTCGGCGGCGATTTGCGTTTGGTGCAAACCAGGATCAGATTCGGTCTATGAGCGATGATCCCAAAGACCCCCGCCCGCAGATCGACAAGTTCCGCGACGCCGCCCGCGAGCTAGGCACGGACGACGATCCGGAGCGGTTCGCGGAGAGGGTGCGGAAGCTGGCGAAGGCGAAGCCGGTGCCTATGCCTCAGAGGCCTGAAGCGCGGGGAAAGCCGAAGAGCTAGGAGCCTGGCTTCGCCGCCTCCTTGAGAACTCCTAGGGCATCAACTCCCGCCTTCGATAGAAGCACTGCTACGATCACAAGCAGGATCGTGTATAGGAATGCTCCGCAAACTGACTCAAAAACTGAGCCCCAGAACTTCCCCTTTAGGGCCTCTTTCTCGATTTTAGGGGTTTCTTCTTCTACAATGCTATAGGCAAAGCTCGCCAGAGCGGATTTTGCTTCTTCCTTCAAACCCGAAAGGCGCGAGTCCGTCCAAGAGTCGACGTACTGCTCCAACTCGTGGTCCGTTGGCTTTCTCCGGTGCTTAGCGCCAATGGCTTCGGCCCATTCGCGCTTGGACCGCTTGTACAAAGCATATGCAACCAGTCCCACAAGCTCAGGCTGCTCGTGGGCAGGGTCGACCACCAGTTGCCGAAAGATCGGATTAAAAGCGACCTCAGGAGCAGGCGCCGCCCCGCCACCGACATCAGCGCGACCGTCAAAGGGTGGCGGCATAAGCCTACGCTGGTTCGATCAGGCGGCGCTTTGACCGGGCCTTCTCAAGGGTCTTCTCCGCATCGTCCAGAGCGTTGCGAAACACCCGCTTGTCCAAAACGAAGGCCGATTTTCCAGAGCCGGTTGCGATCTCTCGGAACGAATGACCGCTCTTGGATGCGCGGTTGCCCACAATCACGAACGCGCCAGAACTCGATGACCTCTTGAGCGTCGCCATTATCACCCTCCCGGCTGCATTGCCCCCTTGCAGCCGTCTCCCCGAGACACGATCAGATTGGCGAATCACCAGCTACCACAGGCGTACGCTTACGTCGTGCTTGCGGTGAAACTGGCGCGGTCGCCAACGCCCGTCAACTCAGATCGCATAGCGCCATCACGCTCGCAGTGCCGGGTTAACGAACCAGGCCCTACATAGGGAGCAATTATGGCCGTTTGAGTGGCCTGCTAACGTTTGCGAGGGGCTAAGGCTGCAGAAGTCACGTGCTACGCCGGCACGGGCTCTAGGTCGCCCCAAGCGCTGTCCCAAAGGCCATCTGGGTCGATGACGACGAGATCGCAGCCTAGTTCGTCAGCCTTGGCTTTCGCATAAGCGGCGACCTCAGCGGCCGGCGCCCCCGAGGGGTTCACCTCTAGCTCAACCACGCGGCCTTTTGCTCTAGAGCCTCTTCGTGATCCGATGGCAGCGAGACGATCCCGACAGGGCCGTCATCTTCCGCCAGAAGCCTTAGCGTCACGGCGTCATCGACCTCGAAAAGCTCAGCTCGGATGCGTGGCATCTGTGCCTCCATCGATTGGAAGGGCAGCCTATCTGCTAGGAGCTAGTTTGCAAACTACATAATCCCCTCCGCCTGTCAAGAACAATAAGGGAACATTCGTGCCGCGCCCGTAGGAGCCCTGGGCTATGTGTTCTTAACCGACGCTCGGCTATCCTGCGGCCTTGCGGAGACAGGTGCGATGCGCCTCACGTTTCTTGCGTTCTCGTTGATCCTCGCCGCCGCCGCGCCAGGTCGCGCGCAGCAGGCGTCGGCATCCGCCGCGCCTCCGGCGCCGGCGGTCATGAACCGCGCCGACCTCGTCGCGCTCGTCAGGCGCGAAGCCGTCGGCCAGGGCCTCCCGGCGGAGCTCGCCGAAGCGGTCGCGGAGATCGAGAGCGGCTACAGCCCTTCTGCGGTCGGCGGCGTCGGGGAGATCGGGCTCATGCAGATCCGTCCCGCCACGGCGGAGATGCTCGGCCATTCGGGCGGCGCGCTCGGCCTGTTTGATCCTGCGACGAACGCCCGGTTCGCAGTGCGTTATCTGGCGCAGGCGTGGCGGCTCGCGGGCGGGGATGTCTGCCGCGCCCTGATGAAGTATCGCGCCGGCCACCGCGAGGAGCGGATGACGCCGCTTTCGGTTAGCTACTGCGCGCGCGCGAAGAGCTATCTGGCCGCCCTCGGATCGCCTCTGGCGGCCGGTGCCGGACCGGTGGCGGAGATCCAGCACCGTATCGCGGATGACCTCGAGCATCGGCGTGCCCTCGTCGTCGCGCGGCGGCAGGCCGCTG
>NZ_JBJKEX010000199.1:0-5504 GCF_045505405.1 Hansschlegelia beijingensis
GACGAGATCTACGCCCTCGCCAAGGAAATGGCGTGATGGCGAAGGAGCAGGCGCTCGGCGTCTTCCTCGACGAGCTGGCGAGCGAGCAGCCGACGCCTGGCGGCGGCGGCGCCCCCCCGCGTCGAGCACCACCGCGAGCCGCCACGGACGCACGTCGGTGAAGGCCGGGATGTCGGCGAGCGCGAGACCCCAGTCGCCGCGCGGATCGATCTCGCGCAGCGGGCCGCGCCAGCCGCGGGCCTCGTCGTAACGGACGAGGCCGTCGCTGAGCGACTTGCGCGCGATCAGCTGCAGCTGCGGGTCAAGCGTCGTGCGGACAGAGAGGCCTCCCTCGTAGAGGCCCTTCTCGCCATAGCGCTCATAGAGGACCCGCCGCACCTCCTCGTTGAAGTACTCGCTCGCGGGCAGCTGGTTGCCGGTGGGACGGGGATCGACGTCGAGCGCCGACTTCTTGGCCGCGGCGCCCTCCTCAGCGGTCGCGTAGCCATTCTCGACCATGCGGTCGATCACCCAGTTGCGGCGCTCGATCGCGCGCTCGGGGTAGCGGAACGGATGGTAGTTGTTCGGCGCCTTGGGCAGCGCCGCCAGGTAGGCCGCCTCGGCCAGCGTCAGTTCGCTGACGGACTTGTCGAAATAGACCAGGGCGGCCGCGCCGACCCCATAGGCGCCCAGCCCGAGATAGATCTCGTTGAGATAGAGCTCGAGAATGCGATCCTTGGAATAGGTCTGCTCGATCCGGAGCGAGAGCAGCGCCTCCTTGATCTTGCGCTCGTAATCCTGCCGGTTCGTCAGCAGGAAGTTCTTGGCCACCTGCTGCGTGATGGTCGACGCGCCCTGCGGCCGCCGCCCCTGGTTCTGAAAATTCGACAGCGCCGCGCGCGCGATGCCCGGGAAGTCCAGACCCCCGTGCTCGTAGAAGTTCTTGTCTTCCGCCGATGTCACGGCCTGGATCAGGCGCTGCGGGATGGCCTGGATCGGCAGGAACAGGCGACGTTCCTTGGCGTACTCCGCGATCAGGCGGCCGTCATTCGCGTGCAGCCGCGTCATGATCGGCGGCTCGTACTTCGCGAGCTGCTCGTAGTCGGGCAGTTCCTTCGAGTACTTCCAGACAAAATAGCCCGCGACCGCGGCCCCGGCGAGGCCCAGGAGAGCTCCGGTCGCGAACAGGAAGCCGAAAAAACGCACAAGCAGGCGCAAGCGATCCTCGCATATCTGGCGCAGCGCGACGCGTCAGGCCGCCCCCATCGGGCTCAGATGCTGGCTGATCGCGCGCGTCTCGCTATGCCACGGGATCGAGCCGCTTTGTGGAGAATGTGCGGCGCAGGCCGCGCGACGTTAATTTACGGCCCGCGGTGTGCCCTGCGCGATACGGGTGTCGAAGTACCGCGCGACCGCCTCCGCGACGGCGTCCGTCGCCTGATCGCGCCACTTGTCCGACATCATCAGCTTGGCGTCCTCCGGGCTCGACAGATAGCCGAGTTCGAGAAGCACCGACGGCACGTCCGGCGCCCTGAGCACGCGGAAACCGGCCGATCTGAGCGGGTTCTTGTTGAGCTTGGCGGCTTCCTTGAGTTCCTTCACCAGCCCGCGCGCGAACTGCGTCGTGAAGGCCTTCGTCTCGCGGCGGGCGAGATCAAAGAGAATGCCAGCGACCTCCTCCGGCTCCTCCGACAGGTCGACGCCCGCGATCAGATCGGCGCGGTTCTCCTTCTCGGCGAGCCGCTCCGCCTCCTTGTCCGAGGCCTTCTCGGAGAGGGTGTAGATCGTGGCGCCGCGGACGCCGAAGGGATCGGCCAGGGTGTCGGCGTGGATCGAGATCATCAGGCTGGCGGCGTTGTCGCGCGCCACCTTCACGCGGCCAGGCAATGAGATGAAGTTGTCGTCGTCCCGCGTCAGCACCACGCGGGAGACGCCGCCGGCCTCGATCTTCTCCTTCAGCCGCTTGGCGAAGGCCAGCACGATGTCCTTCTCGCTCGCGCCGGCAGGGCCCGCCGCGCCCGGATCGACGCCGCCATGGCCGGGATCGATGACGACGACCGGCAGGTCGCGCTTCTCCGGCGGCGCGGCGACGGCCGCCTTTTCGATCGCGCCCGTCGGATCTCCCTCCCGGCTCGACAGCGACTGCAGGAACGCCTTCCGGTCGCTCGGCGTGAGGTCCAGCACGAGCCGCGCGGGCTGGCCGGCGACGGAGTCGAGCACGAAGGCCTTGTCGATCGCGACCGGCTGCTTGACGTCGACCACGATCCGGGAGCGGCCGGGCGCCAGAAGACCGAACCGGTAGGCGCTGATCAGCCCCCTGCCCTCACGGCCGGCCGTCTCCGGCAGCCGGAAGGCGACCTCCGGCATATCGATCACGACTCGGTAAGGGTCGGCGAGAGTGAACGCCTTGATCTCCGCGGACGCGGAGAGGTCGATGATCAGCCGCGTGCGTTGCTCGTCCCCCGCGATGCGCGCGTCAGTCGCCACCGGCCGCGCGGCCGCAGCCGGCTCGGCGAGCGAGACCCCGCACGGCGCGATCAGCGCCATGAGCGCCAGAAGGACGAAGAGAGGCGAACGGATCATCGTGAATCGCGAAGCTTCTCGAACGGCGTGATTATCGAGCGCCTGAACCGTGTTACGAGCCCAGGGTTAATCGTCTTTAAATCAGCGGACGCCGCGGCGCATCCGGCCACGGCGGGAAGTGATCTTCCCCGTCGGGAAAGTCGCAAGCGCGCTCTCGCGCCTACTTCTTGTCACAGGTAGCCTCCTCGGCTAAACATCGGCGCCCACGGCGAAACGCGGCGAGTCTTTTTCCGGCCCGTTTCGTCTGAGCGGCCTCAACGCGCCGCCTCGCAGCTTAGCGCGCCACTCCAAGGCACACTGTCCGGGGATGGCTTGCGTCGCTGCCGACGGCGAATGAGGACCCTCAGCGAAAGCGTTCAGCACCCAGCCGGCGTCCAGGCGCCGACCGGGACACGCGCCGTGAGCGGCCCACGATTATCTTCGCCGGGCCAGCTGTTGACGTCACGCGACGCGGTCCGGCCACCGAGCCCGGGCCGTTCCAGATTTGCGAGGTGGCTCGGACCAATGCGCACGGCGAGACACGCCGCTCCCGCTCCGTCCGAAACCTCGATCCGTCGGCTTCGCCGGCGTTTGCCGAACACGTGCGCCGCGCTGGCTTCGCGAAAGCGGCGCCGCCTAGGCTCAACCAACCCAACCGTCGCCGAGCCCCCGCGCCTTCCGCGCGCCCTGCCCGCGCTGTCGATTTTTTCGACGGCCGCCGGCCAGCCCGGCCGTACTCAAGAGTTTCCTACATGGCCAATAAAATGCTCATCGACGCCACCCACCCGGAGGAGACGAGGGTGGTCGTCGTTCGAGGCTCCCGCGTTGAGGAGTTCGATTTCGAAAGCGCGAACCGCAAGCAGCTCCGCGGGAACATCTATCTCGCCAAGGTGACCCGGGTTGAACCGTCCCTTCAGGCGGCCTTCGTGGAATATGGCGGCAACCGCCACGGCTTCCTCGCCTTCAGCGAGATCCATCCGGACTACTACCAGATCCCGGTTGCGGACCGGCAGGCGCTGATCGCCGAGGACGAGAAGGCGCACGCCGAGGAAGAGGCCGCCGAGGAGAAGCCCGCCGCCAACCGGCGCCGGCGCAGCCGCGCGCGCCCCAAGGCGACCTCCTCCGACAGCGACGACGCGGTCTCCGCCGACGCTGAGACGGCGCAGGACGGTGACGAGACGTCCGGCGAGGCCGGGACTTCGGAGGGCGGCGATGACGCCAAGGCCGAGTCCGAAGCCGCGGTCGAGCACCACGTCGCCGAGCAGGAGGAGAAGGTCGAAAACGGCGACCCCGAGGAGCAGACCGTCGAATCGGTCGGCGCCGGGGAGGCTTTCGAGGAGATGCCCGAGCGCGCGCCGCGCCGGCTGCGCTCCTACAAGATCCAGGAAGTCATCAAGCGCCGCCAGATCCTGCTGGTCCAGGTCGTGAAGGAAGAGCGCGGAAACAAGGGCGCGGCTCTCACCACCTATCTGTCGCTTGCCGGGCGCTATTCCGTGCTGATGCCGAACACCGCGCGCGGCGGCGGCATCTCCCGCAAGATCACCTCCGCTCAGGATCGCAAGCGCCTCAAGGAGGTCGCCTCCGACCTCGAGGTGCCGGAGGGGATGGGCGTCATCCTGCGGACCGCAGGCGCCAGCCGCACGCGTCCCGAGATCAAGCGCGACTTCGAATATCTGATGCGCCTCTGGGAGACGGTGCGGGAGCTCACTCTCAAGTCGAGCGCGCCGGCGCTGGTCTATGAGGAGGGTTCGCTGATCAAGCGCTCGATCCGCGACCTCTACAACAAGGACATCGACGAAGTTCTTGTCGCGGGCGAAGAGGGCTATCGCGAAGCCAAGGACTTCATGCGGATGCTCATGCCGAGCTACGCGAAGATCGTGCAGCCCTACCGGGACAGCCAGCCGCTGTTCTCGAAGATGGGCGTCGAGACGCAGCTGGACGCGATGTTCTCGAACATCGTCACGATGAAGTCCGGCGGCTACATCGTGATCAACCAGACCGAGGCTCTGGTCGCGATCGACGTGAACTCGGGTCGCTCCACCCGCGAGCACAACATCGAGGACACGGCGCTCCGCACCAATCTGGAGGCCGCCGAGGAGGTCGCCCGCCAGCTTCGCCTGCGGGATCTCGCCGGCCTGATCGTCATCGACTTCATCGACATGGAAGAGGGGCGCAACAACCGCGCCGTCGAGAAGAAGCTCAAGGACTGCCTCAAGGACGACAGGGCGCGCATCCAGCTGGGGCGCATCTCGCATTTCGGCCTGATGGAGATGTCGCGCCAGCGCATCCGCACCGGCGTGCTGGAGAGCTCGAGCGAGGTCTGCCCGCTCTGCAACGGCTCCGGCATCGTGCGGGCGGTGCCGTCGGTCGCGCTGCACGTGCTGCGCACCGTCGAGGACCATCTCCTCAAGGACGCGTCCCGCAACCTGCTGGTCAAGACGCGCGGCGAAGTCGCCCTGTACATCCTGAACCAGAAGCGGACGCATCTGCGCGAGATCGAGGATCGCTTCGGCGTCTTCGTCAGCATCACGGCCGAGGAGCACCTGCCCGCCGGCCAGCATGCGCAGGTCGAGCGCACCGACCCGGCGAGCGGCGCGCCGCGGCTCGCCGCCCCTCAGGTCCGGGTCGACAGCATCGAGCCCGAGGAGCTCGCGCCGGTCGAGGCGGCCGAGGAGCTTCCGGCCGAACAGCCGGCCGCCAGGGAACAGGCGCACCCCACGAGCGACGAGGATACGCTGGAGGGCGGCAATGGCCGTCGTCGTCGGCGGCGCCGTCGCCGTCGTGGCGGCGGGCGGAGCGAGGGCGATCAGAGCCTCGAAGCGGCCGACGATAGCCAGGACGGGCCCGAAGAGGGCGATGAGCCGGCCGAGGTCCCGGTCAGCGACGTCGCCGAGGAGACGCCGCTCGTGGCGACTCCGGTCGAGCCCGAGCCTGCCGCCGAAGACGACGACGCAGAAGGCGAC
>NZ_JBJKEX010000019.1:0-21844 GCF_045505405.1 Hansschlegelia beijingensis
GCCCGCGCGAGCGGTCCGACCCCACCGCGCACGCCGAGATCCTGGCGATCCGCGCGGCCTGCGAGGCGCTGGGCTCCGAACGGCTGGTCGGCTGCGACCTGTGGGTGACGCTCGAGCCGTGCCCGATGTGCGCGGCGGCGATCTCCTTCGCCCGCATCCGGCGGCTCTATTTCGGCGCGCAGGACCCCAAGGGCGGCGCGGTGGTGTCCGGCGTCCGGCTCTACGACCAGCCGACCTGCCACCACGCTCCGGAGGTCTATCCGGGCTTCGCCGAACAGGACTCGGCGGCGCTGCTGCGCGACTTCTTCCGCGCGAGACGCTGAGCTTCTTCCGGCTCCGGCGGCTCGCGCGCGGGGAGCCGCGGGGCGTCAGGCGGCTTGCCCGCCATGCCGCAATGCGCCGGAGGGTCTTGCTCTCGCGGGTTGTGGCGGGCACATGGAACATCTCTGTCTGGAGCGCCCATGGAACACGCCTCCGTCGCCGGCCCGCTGATCGGCGCTCTCATTTTCCTTGGGGCGGCGGTCATCGCCGGGCCGCTGGCGCGGCGCTTCGGGCTGGGCGTCGCGGTCGGCTATCTGAGCGCGCGGGCCATATCCTCCCCGCCTCGGAAGTGCGCGTGCGGCTGCCGGAGCAATGGATCTATTAGCGCTCCGGCGCGCCGATCTTCGTTGCACCTCCGCGCCAAACCATATAAAGACATCTTTATGTCTTTTTCCGCCCCCAGATCGGACCCTCTCAGCTTGGACGCCGCGCTCGCCGCGCTGCGCGCCGCCGGCGAGCCGACTCGGCTGCGGGTGCTGGCGCTGCTCGCGGAGGGCGAACTTACGGTTTCCGACCTGACCGATATTCTCGGCCAGAGCCAGCCGCGCATCTCTCGCCACCTCAAGCTGCTGGTGGACGCCGGGCTGGTGGAGCGCCACCGGGAAGGCGCCTGGGCGTTCTTCGGCCTGGCCGAGCCGCCTCACGGCGACTCCGCGCTGCGGGCCGCGCTGTCCATTCTGGACGCCTCCGATCCTGCCCTGGTGCGGGACCGTCAGCGGCTCGCGGAGGTTCGCATGGCGCGCAACGAGGCCGCCGCCCGTTACTTCAGCGCCAACGCCACGCGCTGGAACGAGGTCCGCAGCCTTCAGGTCGCGGAGGCCGCCGTCGAGCGCGCGATTCTGGAGGCGATCGGCGAAGGCCGCATCGAGGCGGCGCTCGATCTCGGCACCGGGACCGGCCGCATGCTCGAGCTCCTCAGCCCGCGCGTCGGGCGGGCGGTGGGCATCGACTCCAACCGCGAGATGCTCGCGCTCGCGCGGGCCAATCTGCTGCGCGCCGGCGTCTCCAATGCCCAGGTCCGACAGGGCGACCTGTTCGCCCTGCCGGTCCCCGCCAACTCCTTCGACCTCGTGGTCGTGCACCAGGTGCTTCACTTCCTCGATGACGGCGCGCGCGCCATCCGGGAGGCGGCGCGCACGCTCCGCCCCGGCGGTCGCCTGCTGATCGTGGATTTCGCGCCGCATGGCATCGAGGCCTTGCGCGAGACCCACGCCCATCGCCGGCTCGGTTTCGCGGCTGAGACGATCGCGGCGTGGCTGTCGAGCGCGGGGCTTGATCTCGTAAGTCAGCGCAGCCTGCCTCCTCCTGACCAGGCTTCTGACAAGCTCACGGTGTCGCTCTGGCTGGCGCGCGATCCACGCGTCGTCTCCGACGCCTTCCCTCCCTCGAGCCTGGAGGTCGCCTGATGCCGAACAAGCGCCTGTCCCGCTCCGGCCGCCGGCCGATCCGCGTCTCCTTCGAGTTCTTCCCGCCGAAGACCCCGGAGATGGAAGACTCGCTCTGGCGGGCGGTGCAGCGCCTCGCGCCGCTGCAGCCGAACTTCATGTCCGTGACCTATGGAGCCGGCGGCTCGACCCGCGAGCGGACGCACTCGACCGTGGCGCGAATGGTCAAGGAGACCGACATCCCGCCGGCGGCGCACCTCACCTGCGTCTCGGCGACGCGCGAGGAGGTGGACGCCGTCGTCGACAGCTATCGTGAGGCTGGCGTGCGCCACATCGTGGCGCTGCGCGGAGATCCCGCCGGCGGCGTCGGCGCCAAGTTCGAGCCGCATCCGGGCGGCTATGGCTCGACCGCGGAGCTCGTGTCGGGCATTCGCTCGCGCGCGCCGGAAATTGAGCTTTCCGTCTCCGCCTATCCGGAGAGGCATCCGGAGAGCCCCAGCGAAGAGGCCGATTTCGATGTGCTGAAGGCCAAGGTGGACGCCGGCGCGAACCGGGCGATCACCCAGTTCTTCTTCGATAACGCGCATTATCTGCGCTATGTCGACAAGGCGCGGGCGCGCGGCATCCACATCCCGATCGTGCCCGGCATCGTGCCGGTCTCGAACTTCAGGCAGACCGCCAATTTCGCCACAAGAGCGGGCGCGAGCATCCCGGACTGGTTCGCCGCCCGCTTCGAGGGCCTTGAAGACGATGCGCCCACTCGCCAGCTGATCGCCGCCTCGGTCGCGGCCGAACAGGTGCTCGACCTCGTCGATCACGGGGTCACCGATTTCCACTTCTACACGATGAACAAGGCTGACCTGGTCTACGCGATCTGTCACCTGCTGGGCCTGAGGCCCGCGCGGGAAGCCACTGCGAAGCCTGCCGCCGCAGCCTGAAGCGCCGCGCGACACAGCCTGAACTTCCCTCGAAAGGAGGGCCGCCATGAGCGATACAGAAGCCAAAATCCGCAAGCTCGCCGCCGAACGCATCCTGGTGCTGGACGGCGCGATGGGCACCATGATCCAGCGCCACAAGTTCAGCGAAGAGGACTTCCGCGCCGAGCGGTTCGCGGACAGGAAGCGGGATCTGAAGGGCAACAACGACCTCCTGATCCTGACGCAGCCCGACGTGATCCGCGACATCCACCTGCAGTACTTCCGCGCAGGGGCGGACATCGTGGAGACCAACACCTTCTCGTCGACCACGATCGCCCAGGCCGACTACGGCATGGAGGCGCTCGCCTATGAGCTGAACGTCGAAGGCGCGCGGCTCGCGCGGCAGGCCGCCGACATCGCCCAGAAGGAAGATGGCCGCCCCCGCTTCGTCGCCGGCACGCTCGGCCCGACCAACCGGACGGCGTCGATTTCGCCGGACGTCAACAATCCTGGCTTCCGCGCGGTCACCTTCGATCAGCTCGCCGAAGCCTATGGCGAGGCCGCCCGCGGTCTGCTCGACGGCGGGGCCGACATACTGCTGGTCGAGACCATCTTCGACACGCTCAACGCCAAGGCTGCGATCTTCGCGATCGAAGAGATCTTCGCCGAACGCGGCGCCCGCGTGCCGGTGATGATCTCCGGAACCATCACGGACCTCTCCGGCCGCACGCTGTCGGGCCAGACCCCGGCGGCCTTCTGGAACGCGCTGAATCATGCGCGCCCGCTGTCGATCGGACTGAACTGCGCCCTCGGCGCGAAGGAAATGCGCGGCCACATCGCCGAGCTCAGCCGCGTGGCCGACACGCTGATCTGCGCCTACCCGAACGCGGGCCTCCCCAATGAGTTCGGCCTCTATGACGAGAGTCCGGAGGCGATGGGCGAGCTGGTCGGCGAGTTCGCCTCGTCCGGCCTGGTCAACATCGTCGGCGGCTGCTGCGGCACGACGCCGGCGCACATCGCGGCGATCGCCGAGGCGGTGAAGGGCAAGGCCCCGCGGAAGATTCCGGAGATCCCGCCGAAGATGCGGCTGTCCGGCCTCGAGCCCTTCGAGCTGACCGCCGCCTGAACCCGATTGCGAGATGCCGAACCGGCCTCTCGCGCGCCGCGCCTAGTCGTCAACTTTCCACGGAACGGAAGCCTCATGACCTCCGCCGCCTCCCGCTTCGTCAATGTCGGCGAGCGCACCAACGTCACCGGCTCGGCCAAGTTCAGGAAGCTGATCACCGCCGGCGACTATGCGGCCGCCCTCGACGTCGCGCGCGAGCAGGTCGAGAACGGCGCCCAGATCCTCGACGTCAACATGGACGAGGGCCTGCTCGACAGCGAGAAGGCCATGGTCGAGTTCCTCAACCTGATCGCAGCCGAACCCGACATCGCCCGCGTGCCGGTGATGATCGACTCGTCGAAATGGTCGGTGATCGAGGCGGGCCTGAAGTGCGTCCAGGGCAAGCCGATCGTGAACTCGATCTCGATGAAGGAGGGCGAAGAGGCCTTCATCCACTACGCCCGCAAGGTGCGCGCCTATGGCGCCGCCGTGGTCGTGATGGCTTTCGACGAGGTCGGCCAGGCGGACACCTTCGAACGCAAGACCGAAATCTGCGGCCGCGCCTACAAGATCCTGACGGAGCAGGTCGGCTTCCCGCCGGAGGACATCATCTTCGACCCGAACGTCTTCGCGGTCGCGACCGGCATCGAGGAGCACGCCAATTACGGCGTCGACTTCATCAACGCCACCAGATGGATCCGGGAAAACCTGCCGCACGCTCATATCTCGGGCGGCATCTCGAACCTCAGCTTCGCGTTCCGCGGCAACGAGCCGGTCCGCGCGGCGATGCATTCCGTGTTCCTGTACCACGCGATCGCGGCCGGCATGGACATGGGCATCGTCAACGCGGGCGCCCTGCCCGTCTATGACGACATCGACCCGGAGTTGCGCGAGCTCGCCGAGGACGTGGTCCTCAACCGGCGTCCGGACGCGACCGACCGGCTGCTCGCAGCCGCAGACAAGTTCAAGGGCGGCAAGCAGGAAGCCCGCGTCGTCGACACCAAGTGGCGCGACCAGCCCGTGACCAAGCGGCTGGAGCACGCGCTGGTGCACGGCATCACCGAGTTCATCGAGGCCGACACGGAGGAGGCCCGCCAGCAGGCCGAGCGGCCGCTGCACGTCATCGAGGGCCCGCTGATGGCCGGCATGAACGTGGTCGGCGACCTGTTCGGCGCCGGCAAGATGTTCCTGCCGCAGGTGGTGAAGTCGGCGCGCGTGATGAAGCAGGCCGTCGCCTATCTCATGCCCTTCATGGAGGAGGAGAAGCGCCTCAACGGCGGGACCGAGCGGTCGAACGCCGGCAAGATCCTGATGGCGACCGTGAAGGGCGACGTCCACGACATCGGCAAGAACATCGTCGGCGTCGTGCTCCAGTGCAACAATTACGAGGTCATCGACCTTGGCGTGATGGTGCCGGTGCAGAAGATCCTCGGCGCCGCGAAGGAGCACAATGTCGACGCCATCGGTCTCTCGGGGCTGATCACGCCGTCACTCGACGAGATGGTGACGGTCGCCTCCGAGATGGAGCGCGAGGGCTTCGACATCCCGCTGCTGATCGGCGGCGCCACCACGTCGAAGATCCACACCGCGGTGAAGATCCACCCTGCCTATGAGCGTGGCCAGGCCGTCTATGTCGTGGACGCAAGCCGCGCCGTGAACGTCGTGTCCCAGCTGCTCGCCAAGGATGCGAAGGCGGGCTACGTGGCCGAGATCCAGGCCGACTATGCGCGGCTCGCCGAGAACCACGCGCGCGCGCAGGAGGACAAGGTCCGCTCGCCGATCTCGGTCGCCCGGGCCAACAGGCTTGCGCTGGACCTCGACCGGGTCCAGCCGAAGCCTTCCTTCCTGGGCACGAAGGTGTTCAACGAGATCCCGCTCGAGACGCTGATCCCCTACATCGACTGGACGCCATTCTTCTCGACCTGGGAGCTCAAGGGCCGCTATCCGGAGATCCTCACCGACGAGAAGTACGGCGAGGCTGCGCGGAACCTGTTCGAGGACGCGACCGCCATGCTCAAGCAGATGGCGGACGAGAAGTGGCTGGAGGCCCGCGCGGTCATCGGCTTCTGGCCCGCCGCCTCCCGCGGCGACGACATCGTGCTGTTCACCGACGAGACCCGCTCGACCGAACTGACCACGCTGCACACCCTCCGCCAGCAGATGGCGCGCGGCAAGGATCGCCCGAACCTCGCGCTGTCGGATTTCATCGCGCCGGAGGAGTCAGGCGTCCCGGACTACATCGGCGGATTCGCGGTCACCGCCGGCATCGGCGAAGAAGCGGTCACCCAGCGGTTCGCGCGCGCCAACGACGATTACGGCGGCATCCTCGCCAAGGCCCTCGCCGATCGCCTCGCCGAGGCCGCGGCGGAGTGGATGCACATGGAGGTTCGCCGCACGCATTGGGGCTACGCTCCCGACGAGCGTCTCGGCAATGACGAGCTCATCGCGGAAGCGTATCAGGGCATCCGCCCGGCCCCCGGCTACCCTGCCCAGCCCGACCACACCGAGAAGGGCATCCTGTTCGACCTTCTGGGAGCGACCGAGGCGATCGGCCTGAAGCTGACGGAGAGCTACGCCATGTGGCCCGGGTCGGCCGTGTCCGGGCTCTACTTCAGCCATCCGGAGAGCCGCTATTTCGGCCTCGGCAAGATCGACCGCGACCAGACCGCCGACTACGCGGCGCGCAAGGGGCTCGACCTGGCGGTGATGGAGAAGTGGCTGGCGCCGGTGCTGAACTACAATCCCGCCGCCGCCGCCAAGATAGCCGCAGAGTAGGCTGCGGCCCTCAGGCGGCCGCGTGCGCGGCCGCCGTTCGGCGGTAGATGAGGTCCCGGCCGCCCGGGCGATCAATCGTTTCGGCATATTCGAAGCCGAGCCGCTCGGTCACGCCGAGCCCGTGCTGGTTCTCGGCTGTCGTGACGGCGACGATCTCCCGCAGGGCCAGACGGTCGAAGCCCAGCTGGAGCGCGGCCTGGCCGAGCCGCACGGCGTTGCCCTTGCATCGCAGCCTAGGGGCGAGCGCATAGGCGAACTCCACCACGCGCCCGCCGGCGAGTTCACGTCGGCGCAGGCCGCCCCAGCCGGCGAAGCCGCCGTCGCGCATGTCGCGCAAGAACCAGAGCCCGAAGCCCGCCTCCCGCCAGTGCGCCCGCGCACGGGCGATCAGGCTCGTCGCGCCCTCCCCGGAACGAGCGCCGCCCAGCGTCACGACGGTCGCCGGATCTTCCAGCAGCGTGGCCACCGCGCCGGCGTAGCCGTCATGCGGAACGTCAGCCAGAAGCCCGTCGATCTCGAGAATGGTCGGATAGAGGCGGCCCAGCATTGCGGTTCCGATCGGTCAGACGGCGAGCGCCATGCAGTGGCGCATTCGACCAGCGATTTATGACGGCGCTAAGACGGGAAGCGGTCAATCGAGGGGAAGCGGCTCCCGCTCGATCGCCGTCAGCCCGCGGCTTTCAAGCGCCGCTTCGAGCGCCTTCGGCAGAGGACGCTCGGAGGTGAAGAGCGCGCGCATCGGAGCGCCCGATTGAGGCGACGGCGAGCGGCCGACCAGAGCCACCACCCGGCGCGCCACGGCCGGCGCTGGGTCGATCCAGTCGACGGGCCAGGGAGCAAGCTGCCTGAAACGTTTGGTCAGCAGGGGAAAATGCGTGCAGGCGAGTGCCACCGAGTCCGTCCGGCGACCCGCGGACTCGACGAAGCATGGGCCGATCTCCGCGGCCAGGGTCGCGTCGTCCACGGGCGCGCCGCGCAGCTCCGCCTCCGCGAAGGTCGCCAGATTCGGGGCGCCCACCAGAACGACATGCGCGCCACCGGCGAAGGCGTCGATCATCGCGCGGGTATGCTCGCGTCGGACCGTGCCCGGAGTGGCCAGCACAGCCACGACTCCCGAGCGCGTCGCGGCCACGGCGGGCTTGATCGCCGGCACGGTGCCGACGAACGGCAGGTCGAAGCGGGCGCGCAGAGCGGGCAGCGCCAAGGTGGAGGCTGTATTGCAGGCCACCACCACGAGGTCCGGCCTCTCGCGCTGGATCAACCTCCCGATCACGCGCAGGACCCGAGCCACGAGCGCCTCGTCGCTTAGCCCGCCATACGGGAAAGCGGCGTCGTCAGCGGCGTACACATAGTCCGCGGAGGGCAGAGCCCCGGTCAGGGCCCCCAGCACGGTGAGGCCGCCGAGCCCTGAATCGAACACCAGAACCTTGGGCGCCCTGTCGAGCCGCGGCAGCGTCGTGTTGGCGAGCCCCGCGAACAGATCCACGCCCATTTCCCGCCCTTTTGTACGCGCCACCGACGACCTTGATTGAAGCGCCGGATGGTTACTGAATCGTGCGGAGGCGGCGACTTTGTGGCTTCTGTGATGGGTTTGGCGGGAGCTGCGACCTAAAGCGTCAGCGGCTCACATCGGCAGGCGGCGATGAGGTCGGTTGCCCGAGCAGCGCTACGAACCGCTGCTCGTTCCAGAGCTCCGTCGCACGGCCATCGCGCCTGCTCTCGG
Source organism: Hansschlegelia beijingensis (assembly GCF_045505405.1). GTDB lineage: Bacteria > Pseudomonadota > Alphaproteobacteria > Rhizobiales > Methylopilaceae > Methylopila > Methylopila beijingensis_A. Next base: position 8,227 of record NZ_JBJKEX010000019.1, read on the forward strand.
CTTCGGCCAAGGCGTCCTGGTCAGTGTCGCAGTGCAGCTCGACGACATCGGATATGCGGCCGTCAGCACTCAGAAAATACAAGCGATAATAGGCCACGAGCTCCCCCAGCCCGCTGGATGTCGCAGCGCCCCCGAAAAGCGTCGCGACCGCGCCGGCCACAGCCGACGCGGTCGATGCTACACGCAACACAAAAAGCCGCTAATCGTTTTTGCGTCCTGCGCCTTTCGGAGCCGAGCCTGCCGTCGCGGCCTGCTCGCGCCCGTCCCGCTACAGCACAGAGAGCGGCCGCCAGGGGCTCCGCCTTAATCCGCGCGGGCTCCGAACTTCGCTTTCCAGGACGGCAGCGCCCCCGCGAAAGGAAGTCCTTCCGCCTCGTAGACGCCTCTGGCCACCGCCCGAGACAGGGTCAAGGCCGCCACGTGCCCCAGCGCGGCCAGGGCCGCGGTGCGATCGTCGCTGATCTGCCTGTGACCGGTCGAGACAGCGAACACGATGTCGCCGTCGAGCGGCGTGTGACAGGGCAAGAGAGCGCGCGCGAGGCCGTCATTGGCGGCGCTCGCCATCGCCTTGGCCTCGGCCTTGGTCAGGCACGCATCGGTCGCCACCAGCGCCAGCGTCGTGTGCGCCCCCGCGACCGCCTTCTGAGCCGCGAACCAAGCGTCCGGCGGGATCCGCTTCGCCGGGCCGAGGCCGCCGAACTCGTGGCCGAGCTCGAACGGAGCGGCCCAGAAATGGGGACCGTCTCCAACGGTCGCGGAGCCGAGCGCATTGACCGCCGCGAGAGCGCCGATGGTTATCCCCGCCGGCTGCATGATCGCCGAGGCCGAGCCCAACCCACCCTTCAGGGTGGCGGTCTGGGCGCCGAGCCCCGCGCCGACGCTTCCCAATGCGAAGCCCTGCCCTGCGGAGCGGACCGCGTCGAAGCCGAGCTCGCGATAAGGCGGGTAGCGGCCCCAGTTCTTGTCGCCGCCATTGAGCAGGTCGAACAGGATCGCGGCCGGGACGATCGGCACCCGCGCCGGCCCGACGGCGAAACCGCGGCCCTGCTCGGCGAGGGCGGCCATGACGCCGGCGGCGGCGTCCAGGCCGAAGGCCGAGCCTCCGGAGAGACAGAGCGCATCGATCGCCGAGACAGTTCGCTCCGGCGCGAGCAGCTCCGTCTCGCGTACGCCCGGCCCGCCTCCGCGCACGTCGACCGAGGCGGTCGCAGGCGCGTCGAACACGATCGCCGTCACGCCCGACGCAAGCGCTGGGTCCTGCGCATGGCCGACGCTGACGCCGGCGACGTCGGTGATTAGGTTACGCGGGCCAGCGGACAGCTGCATGGGCGCACAGCCTTGAAGGATCAAGCGTCCAGCGGCGCGCGCCAGCGAACGCGATAGAAGATGTGGCGGCCGATCTTGTCTTCCTTGACCATGTCACGGATCCAGTTCGGGCGCACATAGGTCGCGTGATAGTGCGTCGAGTCTCCGACCTCCGGCAGCCACGCGCCGTTCTCCGTGACGTCTCGCGCCACCCGCACGGCGATCCGCCAGGAGTGGAGGTTGTTGACGCGATCAGGGATGCGGTCGCAGGCGAAGGAGAACTGGCACGCGTTGCGCCGGTGCTTGTTCTGGTAGACGACGCCGCAGACGTCCGAAGGATAATAGCCGGAACGGACGCGGTTCAGCACGACCTGCGCGACCGCGTACTGGCCCTTGATCGGCTCACCGCGCGCCTCGAAGTAGACGGCTTCGGCCAGGCACTGCTGGGCTTTGGCGAGCTGCGCCGCCGGAATGTAGACGCGGTGCGACAGCCGGGTTTCGACGCCGCCGTTGACGTCTCCGCGCGAGGCCAGCGTTTCGCCCTCGGGCGTCGCGTGCTGGCTGGCTGTGAGAGCGACGCCTCGGCTGCGCGGGTCGTCCCCAAGCACGCGGCCTGCGAGGGGCGTGACTGGCAGCGCCGCGACCGCAAGCGGCGTCTCGCCTGCAGGGGTTGTGGTGTGCGGCAGCGCCCCGCCAGCGAGGCCGGCCACGGAAGGGGTCGAGCCGTCATGGTTCAGGCCGGCCTCGCGAGGCACCATCGGGATGCTGGTCAACCCCGCCTCGGCGACGGCCTGCTCGCCCTCCTGCGCTCCCGAAGATACCGTTCGCGCCTTCGGCGTCGCGGGGCCGGAGGACCCCTTGATCGCAGCCGAGGCGACGACCCGGTCGGAGCTCGGGGCGCGCGGCGCGACATCGCCGATCTGAGGCACGGCGTTCAGCCCGGTGAGGCCGGGACGGAGCAGCGTATGCGCGGATGCGAGCGCTTCGAACGCCGGATCGTGCGCCTCCGCTGCGGCCGTCTCCACGGGCGCCATGGCGCGGACCATCTGCCTGTCGCCCTTGACGGTCCTGTCGACGAATGGCGCGGGCAACTCGCTCTTGGAGCCGGCGACCGGAGGCGGCTCCGGAAGGTCCAGCACGCGCAGGCTCTCGCCGCCGACGAACGGATCAGGGGCCACCAAGGGACCGCGGCCCGACCCGAAAAGATCGGCGGCCTCGAGCGACGCGAGCTCCATCGGGCGCGTCACGGCAGCGAGGTAATGACCGCGGGCCAGTTCCCCCTGATCTCCGGAGCGCGGCAGAAGGCTGAGCGCGTCCTGGCGCGCGATCGAGGTCGTGGCGACGGGTATCAGGAGCGCCGCAAGGGCGATGCACAGGCCGCGCCTCTTCGGACGACCTGAGCGAGGCGGGGCGACAAGCCCCTGTCCACGTCCCCGCATGACGCCACTCCCCGAACGACCGGCGCCGCCTCACCGTAGAGCCGCGCGACCGCTTCACCGCTTCGAGGAAGTTATCGATCCTTAACCTTGAGGAGCGGTTAACAGCGGCGACTGAGCGACTTAGCGGGCGGCATGGAGGCGCTCCAAGAGGAGCCTCGCGGCGGCGGCCTCGCGCCCGAATTGCCCTCCCTCCGAGCCGAGAAGACCGGCGAGGGCGGCCCTCACGCCTTCCGTTCCGAAGCGGCCCCTGAGGGCGGCCGCGATACGGGCTTCAGCCTGGGCGCGACGCCGCTTCTCCAGGCGACCATCCGTCTGAAGGAAGGCCGAATGGGCTGACAGATGGCCTGCGAGAGCGTCGAGCCCCTCGCCCGTCTGCGAGGAGACCAGCGCGACAGGCGGCGTCCAGCGCGCGTCGTTTGGGCTCGCAAGCGTGAGCGCGCTTTCAAGCTCATCCCGCGCCCGGCGGGCCGCCGGACCGATATCGGCCTTCGTCACGGCGACGACGTCCGGCAACTCCATCACGCCGGCCTTGATGAACTGCAGCGCGTCGCCAGAGGCCGGTTGCACCGCCAGCAGGATCGTATCGCCCACGAGAGCGACGTCCGCCTCGGACTGCCCGACCCCCACGGTCTCGACGATCACGCGGTCGAACAGCGCCCTCATCAGCACGACGGCGCCGAATGCGAGGTCTGACAGCCCTCCCAGCCGGTCGCGCGCCGCGAAGGAGCGGATGAACAATCCGCCGTCCTCGGGGTCGGACGGGATTCGCGCCCGGTCTCCCAGCAGCGCGCCGCCCGAGCGCATCGAAGAGGGATCGACGGCGACCACGCCGACCGTCAGTCCCATGTCGCGAAACATGCGGACAAGCGCGCCGGTGAGGGTCGACTTGCCCACCCCAGGGGGGCCGGTGAGACCCAGCACCTCGCCCTTCGGTTCCGCGTCCGCCGCGTCGAGCAGGCGCGCGGCCTCAGCCGTGCCGGCGGCGCGCTCCAGCCGGGCAAGCGCGCGGGCGAGCGCCGGCTTGCCGCCTGCACGCAAGCTGGGGAGATCGGGGAAGTCGCCGCGGGTCAATGTGGTCCCGAGATGGATACGCTACGGCGCGATCTCGCATGCCGTGCGAGGCAGCGCGCCGACTTTCATCGCGTTATTTCGGCGCGGCGTCCTTCTGCGGACGGAGCTTGTCGCATCGGTCATGCACCATGACCTCCGCCCGCTGCAGCACGACGTTGAACTTCATGTTCTGCTCGGCGGGAAGGACGGCCCGCTGCTCGCGCGCCTTTTCGAACTCGCCCACTGTGTAGGCGTAGAAGATCATCCGCTCGGTCGGATCCTTGATCTGCAGATCCGCCACCGAGACGATGCAGCCGCAGAATTCCTTGGTGGCCTGCGGGGTGCATTGGGCGAGGTAGGCGTCGTCCACCGGCTGCTCGCCCGGGGTCGCCGGGGCGGTCCCCTGCGCGAACGCCGCCGTCGTCCCGAACAGCGCCGCCGCGGCTACGCCGAGAATTCCCTTACGCATCGAACATCCTCCGAGACGCGCTTGAAACGCTTCTTCTTCTGGCGGCCGGTTTGCCACGCCGCTCCGCCGCCGTCACCTCGTCCTTCGGAGTACGGTCAACAGAGGCCGATCACCGCGAACAGACGATCAGGGTCGGTCCAGACCTGCTCCACGCGCCAGCCCGCCCGCTCGGCCAGACGCCGAAACGCCTCGAGCGAATATTTGCGCGAGTTCTCCGTGTGGATCGTCTCTCCGAGGGCGAAAGAGAACCGGCGCCCGCAGGCGGTCGCGGATTGCCGCCTCAGGCTGACGAGATGCATCTCGACGGCGGAGTTCCGGGCGTTCCACCGGGCCTCGTGAGCGAAACCCTCAAGATCGAAGTTTCCGTCGAGCTCCCGGTTGATCCTGCGCAACAGGTTCTTGTTGAACTCGGCCGTCACCCCCGCGCCGTCATCATAGGCGCGGAGCAGAACGCTCAGGTCCTTCTTGAGGTCGACGCCGATCACCGCACGCCCGTCCTTGCCGACATGACCCCGGACGCGGCGCAGAAAATCGGCGGCGTCAAGCGGCGCGAGGTTGCCGATCGTCGATCCAGGAAAGAAGCCGACCCTCGGGGGGAGCTTAGGCAGGTCCGCGGGAAGCTCGAAATCGTCCGTGAAATCCGCAACCAGGGGGCGGATTTCGAGATAGGGAAAGCGTCCCTCGATGCGGGCCGCAGAGGCGGCGAGGAAATCCCCGGCGATGTCCAACGGCATGTAAAGAGCCGGATTGGTGAGGGCTCCCAGCAGAATCTCCGTCTTCACGCCGGCTCCGGCGCCATACTCGATCACCACGGCGCGCTCGCCGCAGAAGGCTGCGATCTCCTCTGCGCGAGCCTTGAGGATGCCGGTCTCGGTTCGAGTGGGATAGTACTCCGGCAGCTTCGTGATCTGCTCGAACAGCTCCGAGCCCCGGTCGTCGTACAGCCAGCGGCAAGGCAGCATCTTTCGCGATGCGCTCAGGCCCTCGATGACGTCGGCGCGAAACTGCTCGTGCTGACGGGAATGCAGGTTCACCTTTTCGAGCATCAGGCGTCCTCGGCGAGGCGAAGTCCTGAGAACTGCCATCGCTTATCGGGCTGGAAGAAGTTGCGGTAGGTGGCGCGGGTATGGCCGTCGGGCGTGGCGCAGGAGCCGCCTCGCAGCACGAACTGACCGCACATGAACTTGCCGTTGTACTCGCCGACCGCGCCTTCGGCCGGCCGGAAGCCCGGATAAGGCGTAAACGGGCTGCGAGTCCATTCCCACACGTCGCCGAACATCTGGTTCAGGCCGCCCTCAGTCCCGGCCGGCTTCGGCCGTAGCCGACCGCTTCCGGCGAAGTTGCCCGCGACCGGCAGGCCGGCCGAGGCGCGCTCCCACTCCGCTTCCGTCGGAAGCCGCTTCCCAGCCCAACTGGCGAAGGCGTCGGCTTCGAAATAGCTGACATGGGTGACTGGCGCGGCTGGATCCACCGGCTGCATGCCACGCAACGTCATCGTCCACCACTCGCCGTCCCGCTGCTCCCAGTAGAGCGGCGCCTCCCAGCGATGAGCGAGGATCTGCGCCCACCCATCGGCGAGCCACAGCAGCGGCTTTCGATAGCCGCCATCCGCCATGAAGGAGATCCACTCGCCATTGGTGACGAGCCGATCCGCGATCCGGAACGGCCGCAGCAGTTCCTGATGCCGCGGACCTTCGCAGTCGAATGCGAAACCCGAGCCGTCATGGCCGATCTCGACGATCCCTTCATCGAACGTCGCCCAGCCCGTTTCTTCCGGCGTCGGCGCCACGGCGACAGGCTCAGGATCGCGGTAGGCCGGCCGGATCGGGTTCTGGGCGAACAGGTGAAGAATGTCGGTAAGCAGAAGCTCCTGATGCTGTTGCTCGTGGTGACAGCCGAGCTCGATCAACGCTGCGATCTCAGGCTCCAGATCGGAGCCGAGCAGCGTCTCCATCGCGTGATCGACATGGCCTCGAAAGTCCATGATCCGCTCGAGCGACGGCCGGGTGAGCAGCCCCCGCATCGGCCGCGGATGACGCTCTCCGATGGTCTCGTAGTAGGAGTTGAACAGGAAATTGAAGGTCGGGTCGAAGAGCTGGTAGCCGGTGGCGTTCGGCTTCAGCACCATCGTCTCGAAGAACCAGGTGGTGTGCGCGAGGTGCCACTTGGCCGGGCTCGCGTCCGGCATCGACTGCGCCGTCGCGTCGGCGTCGGACAGCGGCTGCGCCAGACGGCGGCTGTGCGCCCGAACCTCACGGAAGCGTTCGGCGAGGTTCGAGCGAAAATCCTGCTTGCGGGCGACTGTCGGCCTCATTGGCGCTCCCGAAGTGAGGATCAGGCTACGCAGCAGGCAAGAGCCACGTTACGCACCCGAGCGCCGACGGATGTGAGCCTCCGCCGATCCGGACAGAAACGAACGGCCGCCTGCCGTGGTTCCACCGCGCGCGCTGCGCGCGGCGCCGAACCTCCTCTAGTCGGCCGGTTCTTTCTGTCTGGCCGCGTTCCGGATCGCCGCCTGGGCGGCCGCAAGACGTGCGATCGGGACACGGAACGGCGAGCAGGACACGTAATCCAGGCCCAATTCCTCGCAGAACGCGATCGACGCCGGGTCGCCGCCGTGCTCGCCACAAATGCCCAGCTTCAGTTTCGGCTGGGTGGCGCGGCCGCGCTCGACGCCGATCGCCACCAGCTCTCCAACGCCATCGCGGTCGATCGTGGTGAATGGGTCAGCCGGCAGCAGGCCCTTGGCGACGTAATGACTGAGGAACGGCGCGGCGTCGTCGCGGCTGATGCCGAGCGCGGTCTGGGTGAGATCGTTCGTCCCGAAGGAGAAGAACTCGGCGCTCTCCGCGATCTCGCCGGCGCGCAACGCCGCGCGCGGCAGCTCGATCATCGTGCCGACCTGATAGGAGAGGCTGGCGCCGTCCGCCTCGAGCTCCCGGGCGACGGCGTCGATGCGCTCCTTGACGAAGTCGAAGTCGGCGCGCGCGACGATCAGCGGGACCATCACCTCGCAATGCACCGGCGCCCCGGTCTCCCGGCCAGCCTCGATGGCGGCCTCGAAGATGGCCCGCGCCTGCATCTCGGCGATCTCCGGGAACGCGATCGCCAGCCGGCAGCCGCGAAACCCGAGCATGGGGTTGAATTCGTGGAGTTCCTCGGCGCGCCGCTTGAGCTTCTCGGCGTCGACGCCCATCGCCTCGGCGACCTCTGCGATGGCGCGATCGCCGTGCGGCAGGAACTCATGCAGCGGAGGATCGAGCAGCCGGATGGTCACCGGCAGCCCCTGCATGATCCTGAACAATTCGCGGAAGTCCGAGCGCTGATAGGGCAGCAGCTTGGCGAGCGCCTTGCGGCGACCCGCCTCGTCATCTGCGAGGATCATCTCGCGAACCGCCACGATGCGGTCCTCGTCGAAGAACATGTGCTCCGTGCGGCAGAGGCCGATGCCCCTGGCGCCGAACTCCCGGGCGGCGCGCGCGTCGTCTGCGGTCTCCGCGTTGGCGCGCACCTCCATCCGGCTGATCTCGTCCGCCCAGCCCATGAGGGTGTTGAAGTCGCCTGACAGTTCCGGCTGAACCATCGCGACGGGCCCGTCGAGCACCTGGCCCGTCGAGCCGTCGATCGTGATGACGTCGCCCGCCCTGTAGGTGCGGCCGGCGACTGTCAGCGTTCCGCCCTTCTCGTCGATCCGAAGCGCGCCGGCGCCCGAGACGCACGGCTTGCCCATGCCGCGCGCCACGACTGCGGCATGGCTCGTCATGCCGCCGCGCGTCGTCAGGATGCCGGCCGCCACATGCATGCCGTGGATGTCCTCAGGCGAGGTCTCCACGCGCACCAGAATGACGCTGCGGCCGCTCGCGCCCGAGACGGCGGCCTCGGCGGCCTCGGAGGAAAACACGATCTCACCCTGAGCCGCGCCCGGGGACGCCGGCAGTCCGGTGGCGATCACCTTGCGCTCGGCCTTGGGATCGATCATCGGATGGAGCAACTGGTCCAGCGACGCAGGATCGATCCGCAGAACCGCCTGCTCGCGCGTCAGCACGCCCTCGGCCGCGAGATCGACCGCGACCTTCAGGGCCGCCTTCGTCGTGCGCTTGCCGTTGCGCGCCTGCAGCATCCAGAGCTTGCCGCGCTCGACGGTGAACTCGAGGTCCTGCATGTCGCCATAGTGCCGCTCGAGCCGTTCGGCGACCGCGACGAACTCGCGGAACACCTCCGGCATGCGCATCTCCAGAGACGGCGCGGCCACGCCTCCCGCGATACGGGCCGCTTCGGTGATCGGCTGCGGGGTCCGGATGCCGGCGACGACGTCCTCGCCCTGCGCGTTCACCAGGAACTCGCCGTAGAGGGTCTTCTCCCCCGTGGAGGGGTCGCGGGTGAAGGCGACGCCGGTCGCGGAGGTCTCGCCCATGTTTCCGAAGACCATCGCCTGAACATTGACGGCGGTGCCCCAGCTTTCCGGGATGGCGTTGAGCCTGCGATAGGTGATGGCGCGGGGGTTCATCCAGGATGAGAACACCGCCCCGATCGCTCCCCAGAGCTGCTCGAGAGGAGCCTGCGGGAAGGGCGAGCCGGTCTCCTTCTCGACCTTCGCCTTGTAGATCGCGACCAGCTTTCCGAGGTCTTCCACGTCGAGCTCGGTGTCCTCGACGACGCCCCTGCGGTCCTTGGCCTGCTCCAGAAGATCCTCGAACAGGTGGTGCTCGAGGCCGAGCACCACGTTCGAGTACATCTGGATGAAGCGGCGGTAGCTGTCATAGGCGAAGCGCCGGTCGTCGGCGTTTGCCGCGAGGCCCTCGACCGTCTCGTCGTTGAGGCCGAGGTTGAGGATCGTGTCCATCATCCCCGGCATCGACGCCCTGGACCCGGAGCGCACCGAAACCAGAAGCGGGTTTTGGGCGTCGCCGAAGCGGCGGCCGGTGATCTTCTCGACGTGCTCGAGGCCGGCTTTCACCTGCGCGTCGAGCGCTTCGGGATAGGATTTCCCGTTAGCGTAGAAGTAGGTGCAGACGTCGCTGGTGATCGTGAAGCCGGGCGGCACCGGCAGGCCGATATTGGCCATCTCGGCCAGATTGGCCCCCTTGCCGCCGAGGAGGTCGCGCATGTCGGCGCGGCCCTCTGCGCGGCCGTCGCCGAAGGTGAGCACCCATTTCGCCATCGCAGCCGCATCTCCCGCAGCGTTGAGCGGACCATTTCGCGACCGCGAAAGTTCCGCGACGGGAGGACGTTGCACGCGGGGGCACATGTGACAAGGGCGACGCGCACGCTGGGGTCTCGTCACCGCCGCATGGCGAGCCAAGCAGTTGCGACCTAGTTGCAGCTAGCCGACTATCAGGCGCCGGCGCCAGGAACCCGATGCAGACAGGCGAAGCCGAGACTTTGACTGACGTGGGGGAGCCCGCACGTTCGACCCCGTTCTCGGGTTGGCGAGGGGCGCCCGGGGGCGCCTCGCTGGCGGAGGTGAACGCCTCCGTGTCGGTGCGGGGCCGCAGCCCGCTTCGGCGGATGCTGGCCTTCGTGGGTCCCGGGTATCTGGTCGCCGTCGGCTACATGGATCCGGGGAACTGGGCGACCTCCCTCGCCGGCGGCTCCAAGTTCGGCTACGCGCTGATGGCCGTGGTGGCGCTGTCTAGCCTGATGGCGATGCTACTGCAGGCGCTGTGCGCCCGTCTCGGCGTCGCCACCGGACGGGATCTGGCGCAGGCGTGCCGAGACGCGTTTCCGAAGGCGGTGTCCTTCCCGCTCTGGATTCTGGCCGAGGCCGCGATCTGCGCGACCGACCTCGCCGAGGTGATCGGCACCGCGATTGGGCTCACCCTCGTGTTCGGCATCCCGCTGGAGATCGGCGTGATCCTGACCGCGCTCGATGTCGTTCTGGTGCTCGGGCTTCAGCGGGTGGGCTTCCGCTGGGTCGAGGCCTTCGTGATCGGCCTGCTGATGGTCATCGCCGGCTGTTTCGCGATCCAGCTTGCGATGGCGCATCCCGATTTGGGCGCGGTGATCCGCGGCCTCGCGCCGACCACCGAGCTCGTGACCAACCCGGAGATGCTCTACATCGCGCTCGGCATCGTCGGCGCGACCGTCATGCCGCACAATCTCTACCTACACTCCTCCGTGGTGCAGACCCGCGCCTATGGGCGGGACGCGGCCGGCAAGCGCGAGGCGATCCGCTATGCGGTCATGGATTCGACGATCGCGCTCGTGTTCGCCTTCGTGGTCAACGCGTCGATCCTCGTGCTTGCGGCCGCCGCCTTCCAGGACAGCGGGCATGGCGAGGTCGCCGAACTCGGCGAGGCCCACACCCTGCTCGGGCCGCTGCTCGGCGGCACGTTGGCCGCCACCGCTTTCGGCGTGGCCCTCCTCTGCTGCGGCCTGAACTCCACCGTGACCGCGACGCTTTCCGGCCAGGTCGTGATGGAAGGCTTCCTGCGCATCCGGCTCTCGCCCTGGTTGCGCCGCCTGATCACGCGCGCCATCGCCATCGTGCCGGCGATCGGCGTCACGCTGTTCTACGGCGAGAGCGGGACGGCGCAGCTACTTGTGCTGAGCCAGGTCGTGCTGAGTCTGCAGCTGCCCTTCGCGGTCATTCCGCTGGTCTGGTTCACCGCCAGCCGCGCCAAGATGGGGGAGTTCGTGGCTCCCCGCTGGATGTCCGCCACCGCCGGGCTTGTCGCCCTGGTCATCGTGGCGCTGAACGCGAAGCTCGTGATCGACTTCGCGCTTGGGCGGTAGGATCGGTCGGCCGTCCTCGCTCTTCATCGCCGCATCCTCGAGGCGCACGAACCTCACGCCCGACGCCGCGAGGGCCCGGATGGCGGCGGCCACCCCCTCGCCCGAGCTGCGGGCCGGCTGATTGATGTGCGCGATCACGACGTCGCCTGATCGAGCGGCCGCGATGCGGCGCTCGGCGGCGGCGGCGGGCAACGAGGCGCCCATGTCGCCGTTCAGCGAGAAGCCGGCGACACGGAAACCCTCCGCCGAGATCTCATCCAGCGCGTCGCGGCTGTAGCGGGCCGTAGCGCCACGAAACCACTTCGGCCGGGCGCCGGTCGCCTTCTCCACCGCCGCAGCCCCCTCGCCGATCTCCGCCCGCACAGCCTCAATCGTGCCCGCGGCCGCAAGACCGAAGACGCTCCGCGCGTCTGTCACGATCGGCACATGGCGGGCGCCGTGGTTCTCGATCTCGAACTGATCCGGATGCGCCTTGAGGGTCGCAAGCGCCTCGGGGTTCCGGCTGATCCACCGTTGTGTGACGAAGATCGTCGCCTTGGCCCGCGTCTCGAGCAGCGCGTCCAGGATGCGCCGGTCGACGGCGCCTGAGCAGGCGTCGAAGGTGAGAGCCACTTCCCGGACGGTCGGGTCCGGAGACGCGATCGTGAGCCGCGGCTCGAACTCCACCGCCCGCGCCGGGGCAGCGCCCAGGAGCAGCGCCGCGCCTGCAAGTATCGCCAGACGTCCCGCCATCGTCGCCCCGGCCGTTGCTTCCGCGGCACGAAGAGCGCGTGCTTTCCGGCGAAACAAGGGCGCGCCAGACGGCGTCTTGGCGGGCGGCTCCGGCGCGCCTAGCTTGGGCCCCGAGCCCCTCCGGGAAGCGGGCATGGAGACTGCATGCGATATCAGCGACGGAACGCGCTGCGCCTGACGCTGGCGCTTGTCGCGCTGACCTGTGGGGCGGCGGCCGCCGCCGAGAAGACGGAAGAGTTCTGGTCCCTCGGCGGACCCAAGGGGCGCCAGGGCTTCAAGCTCGCGCCGGTCTCGGCCTTTCCCGTGCCGACGCCTGCCGAGGCGCTGCCGACCGCAAAGCTGCGGGTTCCGCCCGGGTTCAAGGTCGAGACCTATGCAAGCGACATCCTGGACGCGCGCATGATGCGTCAGGGCGACAGAGGCACGCTGTTCGTGTCTTCGCTGTTCGTCGCCAACAAGGTCTACGCCGTCGTCGACAAGGGCGGCCGGCGCGAGGTGAAGACCGTCGTCTCGGGCATGACGCTGCCGAACGGCATCGAGTTCAGGAACGGCGCGCTCTATGTCGCGAACGCCAAGGAGATCCTGCGCTATGACGGCGTCGAGGACCGTCTCGACGCGCCGCCGAAGCCGGTCGTCGTCTATGACAAATTCCCCGGCGAAAGCCCGCATGGCTGGAAGTTTCTGAAGATCGGGCCGGACGGCAAGCTCTACGTGCCGGTCGGGGCGCCCTGCAATGTGTGCGAACCGGATCCGCGCCACGCCCGCATCTTCCGCATGGATCTGGACGGCTCCCGTGTCGAGACGGTCGCCAAGGGCGTCCGGAACTCGGTCGGCTTCGATTTCGATCCGCGCTCCGGCGACCTCTGGTTCACCGACAATCAGCGGGACTGGATCTCCGACGACATGCCGCTCGACGAGCTCAACCACGTCACCCGGCCCGGCCAGGATTTCGGCTTCCCCTACTGCCATTCGGGCCTGATGACCGACCCCGAGTTCGGCCAGGGCCGCAGCTGCGACGAGTTCGTCAGCCCCGCCGCGCTGCTCGGGCCGCACGCCGCGCCGCTCGGAATGCGGTTCTACACCGGCGGCATGTTCCCGGAAAAATACCGGGACGCGATCTTCATCGCCCGCCACGGACCGTGGAACCGGTCGCAGAAATACGCCGACGTGGCGGTCGCCTTCCTGAACGACCGGCGGGAGGTCGTCTCGGTCGAGCCGTTCCTCACCGGCTTCGTCGAGGACAACGACTATGTCGGCCGCCCCGTCGACGTCGAGGTGATGCGGGACGGCTCGCTGCTGGTCTCCGACGACCACAATGGCGCGATCTACCGCGTCAGCTATGTGGGCGGCGCGACCGACTGAGCCGCCCCCTCACTCCTCCGGTTCGAAGTCGAGCGCCACGCCGTTGATGCAGTAGCGCAGGCCGGTCGGCGGGGGGCCGTCGGGAAACACGTGGCCGAGATGGCTGCCGCAGCGCGCGCAGTGCACTTCAGTTCGCACCATTCCGTAGCTGCGGTCCTCGGTGACGCCCACCGAACCCTCGATCGGCGCGCCGTAGCTCGGCCAGCCGGTGCCGCTCTCGAACTTTTCGCCCGAGGCGAACAGTTTCTGCCCGCAGCCGGCGCAGGAGAACACGCCGCGGCGCTTCTCGTGGAGCAGCGCGCAGCTGCCGGGCCGCTCGGTGCCGTGGCGGCGCATCACCTGGTACTGCTCCGGGGTGAGCAGCGCCCGCCACTCCTCGTCGGTGCGGGTGACTTCGTAGCTCTCGTCCAGCATCGCGGCCTCCGTGTCCGGCTCCCATATAGGCGCCCCGGACCGCGACGTCAGGCCGAGACGGCGGTGCGCTCCTGCGCCGCGCCGGCCTTCGTCTCGGAGCGGCGGCGCGCCT
>NZ_JBJKEX010000001.1:0-59582 GCF_045505405.1 Hansschlegelia beijingensis
CGGCCGCGAGCGCCGGCGCGTCGGCGGTCCGCTCGACGCCGAGCGCCGCGACGTCGTTCTCGATGGCGGCACGACGGGCTGAGAAGTATCCACGAAGTCCTTCGTCGACGCCTGCGACCTCAAACAACCCGTTGGAGCCGGCGGTCTCGACCGCGAACCCCAGTCCCTGAAGACCACGGGCGAGCTCGGCGTGATAGACGGCGCCGGCCGCCATTTTCCATGCGAACAGCGCACGTCCGTCCAAGGCGCCGAACGAGCCGTCCGCCCGCTGTGCGACCGCGAGAACGCAGCAATGATGATGCAGAACCGGGTCTGCGAAAATCGCGCCGTCTACGTGCTCGCAAGGTCTCGCTTCGCCATGCCGAAAACTGGCGACCGTCAGCCGCACCGTTTCGTGGATGCGGCCGCCCTTGCCACGCCGGCAAAACGCGGCGTTGCGGTCGAGCAACTCAGTGGCGGCCTTGACGGCTTGCTCTTGAGCTTTCTCGACGACCTGTCGGAGGGGCAGGTCTCCAAGGGCCCATATGAGCGAGACCGACTTGGGCGCAGAAAATGTGACGTCGTAACCGCCGACGCGTTCGATGCGCCCGCCGGTATTGGACAGCAGCGAGGAACCGTCGAGGGCGCGCGCGTCATGCAGGCGCTCGAAGCTCTCACGGTCGACGGGAGCGTCCGCCACGACGCCGAGGCCGCGCCCTGCGGTCAGCCACCTGCCGGCCGGCTCGCGCCCACCCAGATAATACTCGATCTGCGCCAGATAATACTGAGCAGTCGTTCCAGCGGCGACTGTCGCAACCACGGCTTCCTCCACACAGGAGGCATCCGTTTGGACGCAGACGGCCGCTTAGATTTGCATTGCAACGAAACGACGCGGTGAGAGCGTTCGTTTATTTGCAATGCAAATATCGAGGGTGCGTCTCGGTTCAGATCTGCTCAGCCGGAGGGATCGTCCTTTCGGCCTTGAGCAGTGAGCAGATCATGAAAACTCCTCCCTCGCGGCCGACGCGAAGCGTCGTCGACGCCGCGCCGAGCGCAACCTCCGGCCCCGAACTCGTCATTGTCGGATCGGGCAAAGGCGGCGTCGGCAAGTCGACGCTTGCGACGACCGTCGCCGATCTCTGGACGCTTGCGGGCCAGCCCTTCCGTCCGTTCCAGGTCGACGATCAGCAGCGGCTCGGAGCGATGCTGGGCTCGCGAGTGGCGACCATCCTCCCCGATCTCGAGGCGGTGATGCGCACTCCGCGCGCGCTCACTAACCCGTTCGCATCGCTCTACAATGCGTGCGCGGGGGCCGCGCAATCGAAGTCCTGCGTCTTGCTCGATGTGGGAGCCAATCGAACCGAACTCACCGCGATGTGGGCGCGGATGGCGGAACTCGACGAAGATCTCGCCGTCTGGCGTATCAGCGCGGTCGTGCTCGTCCCGGCGGTCATCGAAAGCGAGGCGCTTCGCCAGGCTGCGGACACCATCCGACTGTTCGGCGAGGCGCTGCCGGGCGCCCGGATCGCCTTCGTCGAGAACCAGCGCGACGGCCGCCTGACCGACCTTAAACCGCGCTCCGAGGCCGCCACCGTCTGGCGCGACGCGCTTCAGCCGATGCTCGAGGCGCCCGGTCGCAGCCATCTCGTCATGCAGCTGATCGGCGCGGACGCTTGGAGCAGCTACGAGAACCACTCGTTGCGGTTCATCAAGGCGATGAGCCTTCCTCCGATCGAGGCCGCGGCTCTGCTCGGCGAGGAGGTGTCCGAAGCAAAGATCATGCGCTCGGCCGTCACCGCATACATGCGCGCAATGCGCATCGAACTCGCGCGCGTCGTTCCCAGCGTGATCTCTCCGGAGTCCGTGTGATGTCGGAGGATGACGATCGAAGGAACGCGGATCGTTTGGCGGCGCGAGCTCGCGCGGAGGAAGCGATCCTGCGCGAAGGCGAAGCCGAGCGGCTCAAGCTCGCTCGAAGGTTGGCAAAAGCCGTGCTTACCGATCCGGCTGAACTGACCGCCCAACGCCTCCGCCGTATCGGTGAAGACGGCCTGAAGCTTCTGATCACCGAACTCCGGGAACCGATCTTTTTCCGTACGGACCACGACCTCGAATGGAAAGCCCCGGAACCCACGGCCGCTGCCCGTAAGGCAGTCGGCGCCAATCAGGCTAGGTCGAGGCCGGTCGCCGGCAAGGAGAAGCCGACGTCTTCGCAACTCCCGCGACCGACGCCATCAAGAAGAACCGGAACGCGGAACGAGCCTTCGCGCTCGGCGAACGCCAGCGCGGGCAAGGCTACCCGCAAGCCAGGTCCTGCGCCGACCGCCTCATTCAAGGGATGGTGGCGGGACGGGCGCGAGAACCCGCCGGCCTTCGAGAAAGAGGCTCGGCGCTGGGGTTACACGATCGGACTTTCACTGCTGATCGTCTTCCTACTCTTGCTCGGCCGCTTTCGAATCTAACCTGCTCAACAACTCGCGCTCGCGCAAAAGCAACGCGAGCCTCCGTCAACCTGATCTCATCCGGGAATTCAATCATGACCTTTCTCACCCCGATGCTTGGCTCCGCGCCGCGGCGCTCGAAATGGCCCGCGGTGTTCGCGGCGCTAGCGGCGGCGGCCGTGATCACCACCATCGCGTCGGTCCTTCTCATCTTCTGGACCTCGCCTTTTATCGAAGTCGACGGAACGCCGCGCCGTCTCCGACTAAATGAGTTTTGGTATTATGCCTTCGGTCATAGCCAAGTAGACGCGGGCCTTGCTCGCCGGTTGGGCCTGGCAGCCCTCTGCGGAGCAGCAGCCTCCCTGGTCGCCGCTATTATCGCTTGGCGTCGGACGCCGATGACCGACTGTGCGGTGACCATGCCTCACGACGGCGAACCGCGGCTGCATCACGGCGAATACGCCAGTCGTGAACTCAACAAGCGTCTTGCGACCCGGTACGGCCGCAAGAGCGAGCCCGGTCTGTGGCTTGTGCCCGGCGTCCGCCTGCCTCGCGAAGCTGAAACGAACTTCATCCTGATCGTAGGCGACAAAGGCTCCGGCAAGAGCACCATTATGCGGGCGCTCGCCAGCCAGGCGATCTCTCGCCGTGATCGCGTCCTTCTTCATTGCGTCAAAGGTGACGTGACGCAGTCGTTCGGTCCTGACGAAGCCGTCCTGATCGCGGCTCATCATGCCGAAGGTTGGGCATGGGATGCGGCCGCCGACCTCAAGGATGAGGCGGCGTTCATGGACCTCGCCGCCGCGGTGATCCCAACATCCGGATCGAGCGCCTTTTGGTCGCAAAGCGCCAGGGCCGTGTTCGTCGACATCCTGCGCGATCTCGTGAACGAATCGGGCCACTCGGGATGGACCTTCGCTGAACTGGCGGACCGGCTACTCACTGATCCTCAGATCATCCGAGAGCGCATCGACCGCCTCGATCTCAGCGCGAGCCCGTTGATCGAGGCTGGACCAGAAGGGCTTTCCACAACGACTTTCGGCGTCATGGCAACGCTTTGGTCCGCGGCTCTCAACGGCGTCAGACCACTCGCTCTCGCTTGGAAAGATACGCCGGCCGACCGCCGCTTCTCCGTCCGCCGTTGGCTGGCGGGGGGAGGCCAACGAACCGTCATCATCCAGACAGCGCCCGAGTACCAGGAACTGTCGACGCTGGTTTCGACCGCGCTGCTGACCCGGATCATCAACGGCGTGAGCGATCCGAGCCTGAAGACTGACTCAAGACGACGCGTAACCCTTGCTCTCGACGAATTTCATTCGCTCGGGCGGATCCCCCGGATCGAGGACGCCATGGCGGTCGGTCGTGAAAAAGGTCTTGTGGTGATCGCAGCGCTCCAGAATCTGGCTCAGCTTCAGGCGGTCTACGGCAACCGAAGCCAGGTCGTGCAGGATCTCTTCGGACTCCGCATCTTTCTGGCGCTGGCCGCAGGCGCCTCCGCCGATCTTGCATCCGCACTGATCGGACGCAGAACGCTGATCTGGCGGGAACGTAACCTTGATCCCAACGTCAAGTCCCCCTACAAATACGAACGCGCCGAACGCTTCGTCGTGTCACCGACGGAATTCCAACGCGATTTGGGCATCAGACAAATCGGCAAAAACGCTGCAGATCCGAGCCATAAGATCGCGCGAGCGATCATCAGCGGTCTGGGCGACGTCTACCAGCTTGATTGGCCGCTGACGATTTGGCGCAAGAAGCGTGATGGCTTCGTTCTCGCCAAGTGGATGACGCGCGCGCGAGTTCGCGCAGGACGTCCCGATCAACGCGCTTCGCCAAAAGGGTGACGGAATTCCAGTGATTGCTCTGGGCGGACTCACCTAGACTAGCGCCCAGAGCACAATCCAGAATGTGAGGCAGCAGCAGCCTGGTCGAGGCTCGATGGCAGACCGCGCGGCCTGCAACGCCGCGTCGGCCACCTCGATGGTCTTCGGCTTGGCGGACCCTTTTTGTGAATCCTTGAGCTCAAGAGTTAACTCTCGATAGCGCACGGCTATGCCGCCGGTCCAAGATCGCAGTGTAGCTCCGTTGAACATCTCAATGCGCGGAACCGGCTCCGGCGTCTTCTTCGAACGCTTTCTCAGTTCGACAAATCCTGATGCGCAACGTCAGGTTCGCGATTTCAACCGTCAACGCCGAGCCTGAGCGCGGGACAAGAGGCGCGTCATCATGACGATGGGCGCTTCCCGACTTGCAACAGAAAAAGCCGGCGGATGATCCGCCGGCCGATTCAGCTTAGATGTCCCTCGGCAGGAATGCGGTGTGAGCAAAATCAGGCGATAAGATTGCGGCCTTTCATTTTCTGCCGCGCGTATGACTGGCCAGTGTGGTCAGGACAGCTTTGATCGTTGCCACGCCGATTTTGGCCCGCTCGGCGACCGCCCGCGTTTCGTCATCGCTCAGTTTGTCCAGTCCGGCCCCGACAGGCTCAACGCCGAAAGCAGCTTTGAAAGCTGCGGTTCCGACGTCTTCCTGCGCACGGCCTGTAAGCTTGCCGAATTCACCCACGACCTCAATGAATTCAAGCCCAAGGATTTGAACCTCCTTGTGCGCGGCCAAGTCGTATTTACCAAACTGGCTGACCTGCTCGGTTCCCGTCATTTTCATCTCCGATCGCATGTTGGCCTCCGGTTGTCATCGACCGGACGTCCACGGCGGTTCTTCAGCCGAGGCGCATTGAGCTTCGGCCAAACTCACCGCGTCCACTTGCATTGCAAATCAGAAACTTTCCTGCCGTCGACAGTCAAGCCGCGTAGAGACCACGCTCAGTCAAACTGCGGGCTTGTTCGGTCCAGTAGTCGGCGACAGAAAGCGGTAGCATCAAGAATGGTCCTGTGATTTCCAATTGCCGACCCGTCGAGTTAAGTACGGAGATCGGTTCTTCGTCCGGTTCCATGTATTTATATCTGACGTTGACGCTCTCACATTTCCTGGTTCCCACGAGATAAATTGCCTCGCTCATGTCTTGCCATGCTTGTTGAGGCAACATCGCCGCGAGCAAATCGTTCACATCCATCCAGAATGGATCGTCGGCAAGATTGCCATCGACCAACGTTTGAAACGCTTGAGAAATCTCCAAGCCGATGATCGCGGCTCCGGATCGGCGTAGCAGTCCCAGCCACCGAGCAAGTTGTTCTGCGGAGTCGCAGACCGCGCTTCGGCCATTGCCGCGTGGAGGTAGTACGCCCCCAAAAAATGCCACAAGCATGCGACGTGTCAAATCCCATTTCTGTTGAGCGATTTGCGTATTTTTCGGCAGGCCGAGTTTATTCTTAAGCGCCTGGTTCGATTGAGAAATAAAGCGTACATGCTCGCCTTCTAGAAATCTTTCCTCCGACAACGATCGCCACATTTCTTCCGTCGCAATGCGCATGCCCATCACGATTTGACACAACCAAATCGTGGCGGCATGAGCATCGAATTCTTGACCGAAGTATTTGCCCGGCTCGCCAAGTTCCGCCTTCATGCGCTTATCAAGGGCCGGCCGAGAAAGTCGGAACCACGCGCTTATCCCTGAGCGGCCGCGCATGAGCGCGGTATTGGGCGTCATTGGCCACGCTGGGTAAACCATGTCGCCAGGCATGACGCTCTCGCATCCCACCAAGAGCTCGTCTTTCCGGATGAGCGGGATGATCGCTCCGGGATCGTCACAGCCGCGAATTCCAGATTGCCTTCCGCAAACCGGCGCGAGGAACTCCTGCGCCTGCATCCTCGACCATTGCGGTCTGGGTCTACCGCGACCAAGTCTCTCGGCGGCCAAGAAAGAAGCCTCTGCGACGCAAACCATCTTCTGCAGCGCATCGACGCTCTGCTCTATCGCGAGATGATATTCGCGCCTGCCTCGGGCTCGTTTAGCCGGTTTGTCCGGCCAGACACCGGGCATCAAGGTATCGAGGCCTTGGCTGTGACCAGCCATCATGTACGACTTCTCGTCTGCGCGATTACGAAAAGGAGACCAAAGCCGCAGGTCCGTTTCGGTCAATGCCTCGAACCGAATGGTGCGATATGGGGAGCGTGAGGAACTCAGCAATTCGCGAGCGATTGTCAGCGTGAGAGGATCTTCGCGCTCCGGATCGTAGTAAACGACACGTGATATGTTCGCTCGACGAGATCCGCTATTGTGCTGGTCAATATCGTCGTCGATGAAATCGGGCGCTTCATCAGCCAGGTAACGCCGTTGCAGATGAGCCAGTGACATCTTGAGACTCGAGGTTCGGGTGATTATCGCATCGACAGGCGTTTTCGAACGGCGTCGAGTTGTTCCGCAGAGAAATCTTCATCCGGTGGGTCGACGCTCCCGCTGTTGACCCCTTTTGCGAGAGGCGCATTGGGCCTGCGGCCCTCGTCGGGCGAGTTCGGCCGTACGGAGGAACCTGGAGGCTTGCCGGCGGGCTGCTTGTGGGCGCTTTCAGTGCGGGTTTCGACAACCGCGATGTTTACCGCTTCCCGTCGGCAAGAGCGCGAGTAGCTCGCCCGCAACTGGTCAGCGGAGAACACGCCTCCGTCCGGCCGGCGCGCGCCGCTTTCGGCGAGCAACCTAGATATGCTGCGCCAGCGCAAACCGGCCGCTCGCAGCTCGGTCAGAAACGACTCGTGGTCATCCACCACTCGATCGAACGAGATGGGTTCGTCAGCGATCGACAGACCGGCGACGAAGCTTGCGAAGCCGGAACGAAGGCGGTTCGGGTCCATGCGGTCTAGATACCGCCAACCGATTGAACTCGAATGAAACGGAGCGAAGCAATTTGAAGCGAAACAGAACGCTTCAGAAAGACTCAGTTTGTTTCACGCACACCTGTGCACCCTGGCGTGCGAAGTGGGGTGGCGCGACTTACTTCTCGCTTAAGCCGGGCGGCTTCCGCGGAATTTCCAAGGGCCTCTTACCCCAGACAGCCGCCCGGACAGTCAATGCGCTACGAGCCGATCTCCGCAACCTCGCCGAAGAGCTCAATCCAACCGAATGCGCAAACTGCTTCTCCGCCGCAAGGCATGATGCCCGACCGCCACACCCCGCATGGCTCAGCTACCAGCAAGGTTGCGCAGCTCCGGCATATATCGCTCGAAGAAGGCCTGCATCAGTTTCGCGCTCGTGAACGCCGCGTACCGCTGAGCGCTGTCTTCCTTCTTCGCGTCGGCGAAATCAGAGACGCTCTTCAGCGCGAACGCTGTAGGCTTAGGAGCCCCAGCGTTGTTCACCGCCGCATAAAGCCCGTATGCTTCCATCTCTACCGCGATCACCTTCCTATGCTGCTGATCTATGATCTTCGCGATTATCTCAGGATCCGCGATGACGGCTGAGCCGGTGGCCATCGGGCCCACTAGGAGTCGCAAGTCGTGGCCCGGATCATCGTCACGTGACCGCCTGATGGTCTCAAGTAGATCCTTGTCCAACGCCAGTTGCTTGAAGCGGCTTCTTACGAACTGTGAGATTGGGAGTTGATGAGGGTCCAGCTTGAACACATGAGACCCATCAGTCTCCTTGATACGCTTCCCACTTTGGTAATCCCAAGCCGGATCTGCGAGAATGGCATCGCCGAGTCGTGTCTCGGCCTCTAATCCAGCGCAGATCCCTACCATGACACAGTAACGTGGCCTAAGGTGGTTGATGGCCTTAGCTGCAAGTACGCCTGTAGACACCATGCCCATCCGCTCGGCGACCGCCGTCACGACACTGAATGTTTCCGCTCCGCTGCGGAAGCTGCCGCGCCGGATAAAGGTCGCATCGTCGAGTGGTTGCTCGGACTGCCACGCCCACGGGAGCCGATGGACGGCGGACATCTCGGGCTCTCTAAGAGCAGTCAAAACAAGAACATCGGTATGGTACGTGGGGGGACCGGCCTGTTGCGCGGCGAGATACAGGATGCTAGCGGCGATTGCCTCCATCCACCCGCTGCTGGTCTCGTCGTACTGCAAGACCGTCCATGTGTTCGCGGAAAACACCGGAGCCGCATCGGCGGCTGCCTGTGGGTCAGCAGAAAGCCCGACTACTTGTCGCGGCGCCAATAGCCCCGCTTCGCTAGTGATGCTGTCAAGCAGGTTCAGCGAGCCCTGAATGCTCGGGCCGCTCCCGGCCCGCCAGGGCAGGAGAATGTCCAAGATCAACAGGTCGTAACGATTAGTCCTCATTGCCTTACTGGCTGAATGGCCGTTCTCCTCGGCTGAGAGTTCTACGGAAGCCATGTCGGCCCGACCTGCCAGGAACGCCCTCAGCGCGGCGAATTTGCGGCCACCGTCATCAACCAGCAGAACCTTCATTTTGAAACCGCACTTTCAAGAGAGCCGACGAGAGCAAGAAGCTCGGGCTGCCATGTTCCCGTCAGCGTGTTATAATAAATAAGGCCCCGATAGTTTGAAGGTGCCTCTTTCTTAACCATGTCCTGAACGCCCGCCAGGTCGACCAGATTTCCATCTTTCGGGAAGGCGGGATGCTGCGTGACGACAATGATCGGAACACGCAAGCCATCTCGCTCCAGATAACGGACGACTTCTAGGCCACCAAAGCCCTGTGGCCGGCCACCGGGCTCGCCAGCCGCTATATCAAACGTAGGCAACGACATGTCCAGAAGCAGTAGGTCCGGCATAGGTCCAAGCCGAAACAGTTTCGTCGTACCCCTGACGGACCGCGTCTCGATAATGTCCAGCCCAGGCACGGAAGACAGCAAGAACGCCTTGATTTTATCGCGTTTGGAATCCTCGTCTTCAGCTAGAACCACGCGCATCGAGAGCCTCCTCAGAGATATGGGTGGCGGATCGAGAGCTCTTGAACGGGACGACAATCTCAACCTCGAAATCATGCGAGTCATTGAAGCCGAACCGGAGATCAGCGACGGGGAACTTCATTTTCAAGGCCCCCAGCTTCCGAAGGCCAGACCTCCTGTCCTTCCTGACCGCCGGCGTAGCAGCACTCGTGGCTATCTCCACTCGTATGCTGTCGACAAGTTTTAGATCCTGCTCGGTCCGTTTGGACTCGTGGACCGGGTTCCGAATGCTGAAACCAAGCTGGGATCCTTCGCCGCGTGTACGGACATCAATATGGACCTTCGCCCCGCCTTCGACCCCTGAATGCTCGCACGCGTTACTGAGCGTGACCAAAATAATCTCGGCTATGACGGAAAGATCTTCTGCCGGGACCCCCACGCCGTCCTCGCAGCTCAGGTCTATCTCGGGCTTATAACTCCGTAGCCGCGCACGTGCGGACTGAATTGCGATATTCACAGCTTTCTCAAGCCCGTAGATTCTCTTGGCGTGCTGGACCTCGGACCTAGCGAACCAGGTTTGAACATCCTCGAGGGCGGCCTGCAGGTCATTCTGAGCCGACGTGATCGCGCCGTTTAGCTCAGTCAGTCCTCGACGATACGGAGGGACCCCAGTCGTCGATTGGGTAGTCGACCCAGAATAAAGCTGGTTCACTCGGCCTCTAAGCTCGTCAAACGCTGACCCTAAAGAAGCACGGAGCCTCCCTGTGATCTCCTCGCGGCAGGCACCTAGATGCCTGTCGAGAAGGCCCCAAAAGGCGGCAAAGCAGTTTCCGACGTAGACAGAGAACGAGCTGCTTTCTTTAACCGCACTCCTGATGAGGTGGAACGCGTCGGCGTACAAACGCATCTCGATGAGGCCGGCCGGATGGTCTTTATCGCGTATCTGGATCAGTTCGTCCCTCAGCCTAATGAGCGCATCGTCGTACGCTTTAGCAAAATCGATGAGATAGCCGGATATTAGATCGCGTTCCTCTTGTTTCAGGTCACTAAGTTGCTCAAGCCAAAATTGGTTCGGGGCGTAGGAGGCGTCGGTTTCGTCACGAAGGCTAACTAATCTTGCAGCCTCGGCTGGCCCTCGGAGGAACCCGACGATTGAGCCGTGCCGGATCCTCCGGCTAAGATAGCTGTCGAGGCCATGCGCTGGGTCATAGAGAAATCTCTCAAGGAGCTGCTGTGTGAGTGATATCAGCAGATCGTCGGCCTCATTCACCGGGATCGCAAACAGAGTTTTCGGATTCTCCTCGCCCTTGCGCAGCTTAGCCAACACCAAGTCGAAGTCGTCGGCTACGCCTATGCCGGTATCAACAAGGGTCCTGTAGCGGCGATAGCCGTCCGATAGCTCCCTATTTGCCCACGCTTCAATTGCGTCGGTATCGACGTGAATTCGACTGCTATCTACGATTCTCATTCCTTCGGCCAACGAGAGCTGGTCGGTGATGTCAAGTATCTCGTCCTGGTAGTCGACCGCTTCGTCCGGATCTAGCGGAATCAAGAGAGATAGCACACGCCGTCTTTCCTCCTGAATATCCCTAGTGCTCTCCAGCGCGTCAGACATATCAAGGACTGAGAATACGGCGATATTTCGCAGGAAATAGGTGATGGCAATCCTCGGATATCGGTGCACGTCGAGTTCTGATGCGCGCTCAACCCCTTGCGACTTCAAGAACGCGTCGAATGCAAATCTACGGTGTGTCGCCACCTTGTCGCTAGCGGATGACTTAAGAGCAAGGTCGAGAACGATGGAGAGACCGAGCCGGCTCGACGCCTCGCGAAGGTCCGACCAGGATTTTCCGTCCACAAGCTGCACGTTCGGAAAGAGATCTGCGAGGGTCCCATCGGATGAAAGCTCAGCTTCCACTAACGACACGACGGGTTCAACCTGCTCAAGACGCACACGAGCATGCGCTTCAAACAGTATAGCCCGTCGCCGCAAGCCCATGTGGCGGCTGGACCTAGCCTCGGCAGCATTATCGGCCGCTCCGAGCCACTCTTGACTCCTCGCTGCCGCTATAGCCCTCGCATAAGCACGCGCGCTCGGATCAACTTCGTCCGGAGTCGCCCCGCCGTTATGTGAGGATGCAAAAAATAAGCTTGCGAGGCACCCCTCCGCACCCGGAACTGTCACTCCAGCTTGGGCTTCGCAGAAAGTGACACGCTCGGTGTTCAGGCCGATTATCCGTAGGTCGGAGACCGGCCTTAGCATAGCCGTGGAGGACTCGGAGGAGACTATCCCCGTGAGGGCTCTTGCTGGTTTGGTCGCTGCAAAGTTGCAGGAAATTTTCCGAAGGCGGTCGAGTGCGTCGTGATACTCAGAGCTGCGTCCGAAGACCCGAACTAGGTCCAATGTTACGTCTGCCCACAAAGGGGAGAGACCCGCGAGTTGAGCGGTCGAGGCGCGATCCAGACGGACCGACCGGGCGAATGCGGCCACGAGCGCGTGGTCGATGCTGGTGGGGTCCGACCTCAAAGCTCGGATGGCAAGCCTGTACGCTTCCGGCGTTTTACCGCGCAGAAGAGTACCCGGCGCCTTACGCTGGACATCGGCCGCCGGGAATGGTCGCACCCCTAAGTAGTGCTCGACCTTCGTGAGTCGCGGGTCTGCAACGTCCGACAAGTTGCCGAGAGCGGCTATTATCGCTTGGGTGACATCAGGCTTGCTTTGAACTGAAACAACGTGCTGCGCGAGAGAAATGAACGTTTCATACAGGTCGATGTCGGAGTGACTCTGCTCGGACCGCAATATGTCCGCAGCCTCTGTTTCTGAGTTCGGCCATTGCTTGATAAACTGCCACTTAAAGTACGTCTTCAGGGACCTACTAAGGCGGCTTTGCTCGAGTTTGCGCTTGGTGTCATCAACAAACCAAGACCACGTAACGTCGGACTCGTTCCGTATACTGACGTAGTAGGCTACGTAAGGGATGATCGTCCCGATGAACGTCTTTCTGAGGCCTGACACGTACTCCTTTTGACGCTCAATCCCGCCAACTTGTTGCTCAAGGGCTATGCGGAGGCTGAGCTGCCACATGGAGAACCCATATTGGCGCTCGATGTGCTCGATGCGGCCTAATGCGTCCTCCAGCCTCCCGCCCCAGATCTCAGCGTCGAGTTGCGAGGACGAAAGCAGAAACTCGTTTATTTCGCCGCTGTTCGATCGCAACCTCGCCGCTACCCACGCAATCTCGTCGACAAGGGAAAGTCGAGGTGCTTCGATCATCCCATAGAGATAGTCGGAGCCAACCGGTATTCGCTTAAGGTTGTTCCGCTCCACGAGCGTCGACGCCTTGAAAGCACGGAAAAATTCGTCATACGAGCCGCGGTCTACCGAGGTTCTCGCCATCATCATGGCTTTCCGAAATGCTAGCCTATAAGAGCGCGCCTGAGCTGCCGCGTCTAAGTCGAAACCTTTTCGACGAAGATGGCTGGGCATTCCTCTCATCAAACTCTTGTAGTCGGGCGTATGTTTCATGCGGGGCCGCGCCAATCTATTAGGAGGCAGTTCCTTTTGCCACGCGTTCGCGACTCCGGCATCGATGTGGGGAGTGTCGCCTGCGACGGCCGTCCTCTAACCTAGCTTAGCACGGGGCGATAGGCCCATCGAAAGCGGCTTGTCACGGGGCGAGGCGAAACCGCTTCGGCCCGGATTGAGGATATCGACTTTTGGGGACGTCGGCGACGGCGGTCCGCGACCACGCATCGAGAACGACCGCCGGATAAACGAACCTGCCGACAACTGGAACGTGGGTGATGTCCGCGACCCAGAGTTGGTTCGGCCCCGTCAGGGCGACGGCCCTGGCGGGGTCTGGGAGGATCGGGCCATCATGGCGACTGTCGGTGGTGGTGACGTAGCGGCGTCTACGCTTCGGCCGCAGCCGGCGAGGCAGCCCAAGCGGGGCCGGCTCTGGCTCATGGGTGCGGCTGCGGCCGGAGCGGCCCAATCACGTTTGGTCCTACTGAGGCGAAGGCAGTGATCGAGGGCTGGCGGCGGCACTACAACGCTGTTCGCCCGCACTCATCGCTTGGCTACAGGCCGCCCGCTCCGGAGGTCGCGCTATGGCCGGCTGCGCAATCCCGACCAGCTCCGGCGGCCACACCAACCGTCGCGTCAGCGACGCTCATGAACTAACATTCCACTCGGACGACTCGATGGGGCGCGCCACAGCCGGCGGCCGCGAGCTGGCAGCTCTTTGGCCGGGCAAACCGCATGACGCTGGCCTCCAATTTGTGTCGGTATCTTTGCATAGATCGAATTACCGAGCGGCTACCGTATTGCAGCTGTTCCCGCATTCAGAGAGAAGCGACGCAGGCTCAAACGTCTGGATTCGTCATGCGCGCCGTTCTCGCTGCCACCCTCATCGCATTCGGGTTTCCGCTCGCAGGTTGCGTGACAAGTGGGCCAGAATTCCAAGCCGCAGTTTCAGAGGTGTTCGCCAAGCAACAGCCTGCCACTCAGGCCGAACGGGCCGCAATTAGGCAGTCGGTGCAAACGACCTTCAAAGACCCTTACAGCGTCCGTGACGCTCGCATATCGAATGCGATGTTCTATACGAAGAACGGCCGTTCGTCGGATCGATATGTATGCATCAGCGCGAACGCCAAGAACAGCTACGGCGCCTATGTCGGCATTCAATTCTCAGAATATCGGCTCAGGAATGGATCGGTGGTAGAAGTTCTCGACAACAGAAAAGAGGGTGCGTGTCTGGATGCTCGGTTGCGTTACGCACCGTTCCCCGAGCTCAACGGTCGGGGCTAGATGGTCGCCGCTAAGCAGGCATCGACGCCGCCCCAGTTATTGCAGTGCTAGCTGCCGCGGCGCTGGCTCAGGGCGCCACCGCTGGTAGCGTTCGCTTATGCTTGCGCTACCACCCAGCGCTCGTAGGAAGTAGCCGCTAGCGGATACGTGAGTGACTCCGGAAAGGCCCCCTCTCCATCAGCAGGCCTTCACTCATCGGCAGATGCTACTCAGCGACGCAGGAGGTGCCGCTGGCGGCGTTTCCGGCGTCGAGAGCACCCCAGCAGCTGCCGGCGGCGGCGGCCGCCGGAGAGCGCCTGAGCGACTCCGGCGGCATCTCCTTCAGCCCGCCGACGACAAACCCGACCACTTCATGTGGGCCGCCAAAGCCTGGGAGCTCGGCGCAAGCGCCGGCGCGGTGGGCAGCCTAATCGATCTTCCGGCGAACTCCGCGTAGGAAGTGGCCTTGAGCGGCTCAGCCAGCATGACCACCAGGGAGCCCGGGTCGACCGCGATCAGGCCGAGGTCGAACAGGTTGTGTAGGTCGGCTCGAAGCAGCAGGCCGTTCCGCGGGTCGTTGGACGCTGCGCCGGAGTAGCGCGCGATGTGAGCGGCCTCGAGCGCCTCACGGGCGTCACAGCCAGTGATAGCGCACCGACCCTCGTAGGCCTCCATCAGCTTCGCCCTAAAGGCGCCTTGTCCCCGACGCTGGACAACTTCTGCCATGCGCCGCTCCCGCTGGTCGGTGAGCGCCCCGAGATCGAACTCTTCGATCGCGTCGCCCGCGAGTGCCGCCCGCATCTCGGGGGCGCTGCGCTCGGATTGGTAGCTCTCCAGCTCGAAAAGACCTGCGTCCCATCCGGCAACACGAGCAAGGCCTATAAGATCGTAAGCTACCCCGGGCTTAGGCTTGTTCTGGATCAGCACACCCACAGGCACGCCATCGGCCATGCACTGCATCAAGCCACGGTTCGTAGCCTCGCGGTCTCGCATGTCAGGGTCGGGGTTCTCCTGGAAGTAGCGGAACGTCCAGGAGCCGTTGGGATGACGCTCAAGGGGCCGGTCGTCGTAGGGGCCCCCTAGTGTCTGCCTGACGGTAAGCGCGTAGTTGGGATAGCCCAGGGGCCACGCCGGCTTGTAGATCCCCTTAGCCTTTGTCACGAGGCGGACCCCGAGATCAGGGGCCACGTCCTCCATCTCCGACCACGAGACGCTCCGGCCCGCGTTCGTCGCTAGCCAAGTCAGGGCACCGTGGTGGGCGGCACTCAGCTTCAGGTGCTCGAGCATGAGATGTGCGGCGCTGTCGACAGGTTCCGTGAAGGAGACTTGCCTCATGTTGAGGATCAGATCTTCGCTCGCGAACACGAGGACGACAAGATCTGGACATCGAGGTAATCACCGCAGATGCTGGGGCTGCCTAGGGCCCGCAGGCGTAGCGAATCGAGGGCTGCCATCTAACAGGTTAGGGGCATCGTCCGGTGACTCAGCGGGCGCGGTGCCGGAGGCGCGCCATCTGGCCCGACCTCGAGTCGTTGGGACGCGGCACGGACGACGAACGTCTGCCGCCCGAAGGGCGGAACTCTTTGACAGGCTGGAGCGCAGTAAGGACGACCAATGACGCTGTTCACCCCCGCAGTGCTTGATGCACTGACCAGCGCCGGCGTGGCGAATGATAAGGCGATGGCCGTGGCCATGGCGCTGACGCCGCAACCGCCGGGATCGGATCACCAGCCAGTTCTCGGCGACTTCGCCGTCTTTGACGCGCTACGGGCTGTTGGCGTGCCAGACGACAAGGCGAGATCCTGCGCGATAGCTCTGGGCTCTCGTCTATGTGGGGCCCCCGATCGCCGCGCTTGAGGGCAGGAACCGCGCCCACTAGCCGGCAGACGCTCGGAGCCTTCGGCGAGGTGGCGCGTCGTGAAGGATTGCCCGTGCCCGCGCTGCAAGCGGGCGCAGACGCTCGCGCGCCTGCCGGCCAGCTTCAAGTGCGCAGACATGCGACTTTTATGGCTACCTCCGCCCAGGTGAAGGCGAGAACCGCGAAGGACATCGAGGTTATCCCCGCGCAGATCCTCCGCTCCGCCTGGGGCCGCTGGCGGAGCGGATGGGCAGCCATCTACTTCCCGCTGTTCCTGGTGCTCGCGACGCGGGACCCGGACGCGCACGCCATCTACTACCCGTCCGCAGACCTTCAGACGCCGACCATGTTCAGGCCTCGGCAGCCCTCAGCGCCACGGCGCGGCGGGCAGGCTGGACAGGCTTCCTCTGTGAACTCCGCGCCCTGAAATCGGCGTTTGTGCGGCTGATCTAGGAGGCCAGCCGCAGCGCGATCCAGCGAGGCACGCGAGAAAGCTGGCGGTGCAGAATAGGAGCGTCACACGGGCGACTCTCGCGGATGACATTCGCGGCGGCGTTGCCTGAGCCGAAGGCCGCCCCGGCGGCGGATTGCCTGAGCCGTAGGTCACCCCGGCCGGATATGATGGTGGCTGCGGGCTCGCCTGCTCGCGCTCGTCGTTTCATCCAGCTGGCGGGGTATACGTCGGGTGCAGCGCCTTCAACATCCGGCCATGAACCTGATCGATCTCCGTGGAAGGAATCCTAAGTCTTTCGCAGAAGCGTTCGTTCAGCTTCGCGAAAATCATTGCAAACGTTTCGCCGCTGAATTCCTGCGCGGTCAGCCCTGCGCGCGCATAAATCTGTGCGGCAAGTGCCGTGAGCACCGAAAGCGTGTGAGGCTGCATGGCTTTCTCCTGGCGCGCCGCGCAAACGCAGGCCTGCACTGACCAGAGTGAGGTCACCCAGCATTCGAGGACGTCGTCCGGGAGCATGTCGTGGACGGCTTCGATCTGAAGACAACGAATAGCCGGACGATTTCCACCGAAGAAGGCGAACAGCAGCTGTCCCATGAGCTTCGGCCAGCCATCCGGATCGTTGCTGAGCGCCAGCACCTGAAGGCCACCCGGAATGCCCTTGGCCTTCGCCGGTTGGCCGGCAGCGGCAACGATCATCAGCATCGCCCGTAGCCGCAGGACATCGATCGAGCCGAGCGCCCCGGACTCGATCTTCGTCTTGAGCCGGCCGTTCAACGCTGTAACGGCCTGCACGATCTGCTCGCGGGTTGCCCTCGCGCGCGCAGCCTTTCGGCGTTGCTCTTCAGCGCCTGCTGCCTCTTCTGCGGCATCAGGGCTCGTCGCAAACGCGTCTCCCTGTTCGAGCGCGGCGGCGCCATCTCCGGTCTCGTCCCGGAGGTCGAGACCGCGGACGATGGCATCCTCGTCGGGCAGTCCAGTGTCCCGCCCGTCGTCCCCGATCGTCAAAACCCGGTTTAAGAAGTTCCGGACAAGCGAAAGATCGCTCCCGGCCAGAGAATTTCGCTCGGCCCCATGCTCGTCGGAGCGCAATTGGCGGCCGGCGATGAACGAGTCATAGTCGAGCTTCCGGTGCCCTTCGCTCTTCTGGTCCTTGTCATCACTTCTGCGGGGCCGCTTTCCGCTGGGCTCTTCCTGCCGGGCGAGTTCAACCGTCTCAAGCTCGTTCAGCACCTCCCAGAGCCAGAGGCCTTCCTCCGTCTCTTCGGAAAGTGCCACTGCGGCCGACTCCGCCTTCTTGCCGCGCGCATCGCGCACAATTTCGCGCAAGGAATCGACCACGCTCACGACGGCGAGCGCCGACGTGGTGCCGTCGGCAAGCCGAAGCCGCGCAAAGGCGGGCCGCGCTCTGACGCCGCTCATCCGGAAATAGCGGCGCGTTTGGCTGCCGGTCAGCGGCGTGAGCTGGACCGGCAGGAGGTTTTCGGCCGCGTCCAGGAGCTCGATTTCGGTATGGTCGGGTAAGGCTGAGGGCGGGCACCAGTACACCGTGTCGAAGGCGCATTCGAACTGCCCCGGCGCTCGCTGCGCTGCTTCCGCCAGCGGCAGCTCCTGCTCCTTGCGATATGCGGGGAGCTCATCGGGGTGAACCGCGGTGCCTTCCTCGATGATTTTTGCAAGGCCGAGACTTGCGAGCGTGGAGCCCGCCGGAAGACGGCGATACAGACATGCCTCGTGGTTCGCGCCGGCATAGTTGCCGGTGCCAAGCGCCGCAGCGGTACAGTTCGCGCTGCCAAATAGCACGTGATCGGCCCAGTCCGTTTCGGCCACAATGGCTTTCGCGTGGATGAACCGGCTTTTGCCGAATGTGTTGAGGTCATAGATTTCTACGTCGGGCAGTGCTTTCGCCGCTTGGGCGGGAAACAACTCAGTGTTTCGGTCAATAAGTATTGCGAGCTTCTTCGGCGCAAGGCTGCTGACCAGAGCGGCGAGTGCGGCGAGGTCATCATCCCAATAGGGGCTGAGCACGACAAGACGCTCGACGCGCTCTCCGTCGATCAGGTTCGTGAACCGCGTTCCTATCCCGGCTGCCGAGCCATTTCCGCTGGAACGTAGCAACGCGGCGCCGGAGCCGTCCGCGAGGCTGACGACATCGGCGGCCGGCTCGGTATCGAAGAGCCAGGGCGTGCGCGCGCGAAGCCATTCGAGCTGGTGGTTCAGTGCCTGCCCTTCCCCGGAAAGTAGGCTGCTCAGGTATTCCCATGTGGCGGCAACGAGCCGGGCTTCGCCTTCAGCTTCCTGTGTGCACGAGACCAGACCCGCGAGTTCCAGGTTCCCGGCGAGACCGGAGGCGGTCATGTTCGCGGAAGAGATGATCGCCCTGCCGCCGCGGCGCCCGAGTTGCAGCACGACCTTCGGGTGAAACACGGTCTTTGGCTGAATGCCGGTCACCGTGTAGTAGCGGCCCGCATGTTCCGGGAGCAGAGATGCTCCGTCGAGCGCATAGGTGAGCATGCGCTCGTCGACCAGCAGCATGTTGTTCGAGCACCCCGCGCCGCGCAGCCTTGGCAGTGCGATGTTCTCATACGCATCGAAATCGATGCCGAACGACGTGGTGATGCAGCTGTGGAACCCACTATCCCCAAAGCGCTCATACAATCTCATGCGGCGCTCTCGATGCAACGGGCGCCCGCTGCTGTGAGGCCATCGACGTTAAGAAGACCGATGTCGCGCAGGAAAGTGATCGAAGGTCCGAGCCGGGGATTCGTGAAGACCGGACCGTCGAGATCGCGCAGGCGGACCCTTCCGTTATCCGCTTCCAGCAGGAAGGTATAGTCACTCTGGTAGCGCAGCTTGCGCAAGGCGATCCAGAGATGGCGCCGGATTACACGCTCTTCGAGCAGCCGGCCGACGGTCCGGTCGAGCGGCGCGGTGAGCTGTTCGTCGAGATACCTCGTTTCGGTCAGGATCGAGCGGAATATTGCCGAGTCGTAGCCACTGAAGCTCTCGGCGATTTGCTTTTGCCCTTCCCGGGCGCGGTTATGAAGCATGGCGAGAAGCCGTAGCGCGGCCCAGGCGTGTTCGGCGTTGCAGGCCGCTTCCTGACGGGCCGCTCTCATCAGCGCGTTCGCCACCACGAGATCGGCGCACTGATCATCCTGTGCCCATACGTTCGCAACTGGTGGGCTTTGTACCAGAAGTCCGGCCCAGTCCGCCGGAAATGCGTTTCCCGCGGCGGACCGAATTTCGGAGACAGCATGTCCGATCAGGTTGCCGAGAGGCAGCCCGTCCGGGTAGCCCGCCAGCAGGTCGAGAACGAATTTGAGAAGCGTCTCGAAGCAGATATGCGATAAATCGTTGGCTTGGTATGCCCACCAGCGGCGGCGCTGCGCGTCGAGCTCTTGCGCCAGCTCTAACGCCGTCCCCTCGGGCAGGCAACCCGCATAGAGCGCCCAGCGAACGTCGTTGATCTCGGGTAGGCGCCCCAGCTGCTGCGCAAGAGTGAGAATGAGCAAAAGGGTTTGTCGCCGGCTTTGGTCCGCCGGCTTGGCGGCGTCTCCCGGGCTAAAAAGCAGTTCCTCGTAGAGCTTCCGCTCGTCACTATCTGGCGGGATCTCGGAGGGGCTAAGTGGGGCGAAGGCATCCAGCTCATCGAGCGATACTGTGCCGCGCTGGAGAGCTGCGACGTAGCGCCCGCAGATCTCGCCCAACTCGCTCTCGAAGCAATTGGCAAGGGCCTCTCCTAACTGCGGGCTCGGCACGGGAATAACGTGGTCGCGCGCCTGCGCCAGAATGCCTATCTCGAAAAGCTGGCTGCCATACGCGGCCCCGTAGGCGCCCCACGGCTGTTTGAGGTAATGGGTTGGGCTGCCGGGCTCCGCGTCTTCGGCAAACACCACCTCCCCGTCGGGCGCTGCCAGCTTCGCCGTTGCCCAAAGTATGCCCGCGACGCCCGTCTCTCTGCCGCGCCGCTGGGCGGTCAGCGCGTATAGCGCCTCCGCCCGCCTCAGAAAGCGTTGCCAGGTCTTAGGGTTGGTATCGCCGATCTGGCGTGCATACACGGCCGAGAGCCAGGCGTAGAGACCGTAGTAACGGATACGCAGGGTAACATTGCTGACACCGGGCAAGAGCGTCTGGTAAAGACCGACGCTGGTATTCTGCATGCCGAGCGGATCGAGACCGTTTTTCTTCCGGTACTCCGTCCATTCGGGCGCGGCGATCACGTTCATGATTGCCGCCATCCGCTCGCGCCAGGTGAACGGGGGCGTTCCTGGGCAATAGGAAGCTCAACGGCGCGAGCACATGCGCCGCGACCTGCCTGGACGGCTGGTTCGTCAGGCTCTTTGTCCGCTATTGTGTTCGCTATCGAATCCCCCATTCCCTCATTGAGTAGCAGGGCCTTAGGAAGTGCAAGAGGGTAAGAAGACGGCTGTAGTGTCGGGCCGATGGTGTAGTCTGCCCCCTGAGAAGTGGTCCTACCTGAGGTAATGGCTTATGGCCATGTGGAGGACTGTTTGATGCCGAGGAAGTGGCATGCACCCGAGAGATCGTCGCCAAGCTGCGGCAGGTTGAAGTGCTGACCGCGCAGGGCCGGCCCGCCGCGGAAGCGATCCGCTCGATGGGCGTGACGGAGGTCGCGTTCTATCGCTGGCGCACCGAGTATGGTGCCCTGAAGCGCGGCCAGGGAAGCGCCTGAAAGAGCTTGAGGCTGAGAACGCCCGGCTTCAACGAGCGGTGTCGGACCTGACGCTCGACAAGGTGATCCTCGCGGAACTACTCCAGGAAGAGGCCGTGACAGCTATTGGTCATCCGCGCGTCACAGCCACAGCTCCTGCCGCTTCCGTAGCGCAGCCGCCAGCCTCGCTGCACCACTGGTCGCGCTAATCTTCAAACCCAGGTCTTGGTCGTGTAACCTGCCGTATTCCTTCCGTCCGATTTCCAAGACGTACAGCCGCCAAGTGGTTGGATCCAGTACGATGATGTTTGCGTCAAACAGCCTGTGTATGTCGGCTCGTAGCGGAATACCATTCCAGCCCTCGTCACAGCCACCGCAAGACACAGGAAGAACGTGCGCGGCCTCCAAAGCTATCAGCGTCTCGCACCCCGTCACCAAACATCGAGCGCCGAACATGTCGAATACTGCACGGCGAAACTTCGCTTGTTCCGGTCGCGCCAAGACTTTAGCTAATTTGCGCACGCGCTCCGAAGCATCTTCGGCTTCGGCTTCGGCCGCGGCCTCGGGGCTATCTACGAGCTGGAATCCCAGATTCTGGAAGTATCTTCTGAAGTCGTTAGTTATCGGGTTGTCGGACATTGGCTTTCCCGCAAGCTCATTTGCCAGGCGCCCGAGCGGCTTCACCGGGTAGGATAAGCCTCCGCTCATCAAAAACCCTGTACTTGATCTCCGCATCTTCCCATTCGGCTTGGGGTAACTCTTGTAAAGCCATTCCCGTCCATTGATTTTAACGAGCCGGATCGCCTCTAAGGCGTGGTCCCGTCCAAAAATGAGCTCAGTCATTAGTTGTCACGTATCCGTTGTAGGGCGACATCGAGGAAGCTTAAAAGAGGAACGGGTTATATGCCAGAAGCGGACCAGGCGGTTTTTCGTGGTCCCGGCTTGGTAGCTAACAAACAGGTTGGATCTAGACGCTTGTGTGGTCAACGTTCGGCTTTCTTGGAGCCGGCGGCGCCGAGCCGAGGGAACCATGTTATATGTTGTAGCATCCAAGCGATGCGCTGAGATCGGAAGGCGCTTGAATGGCCGCCGACGCGGGCAGGCAGACACCCTACCGTTATATGGAAATTTCAATGACATAGGTGTTCGCAGTTTTATCCTGACTGGCGCGCCAACAAAATCACGACTTAGCTTATCGCCCTTAACGTCAGGGACCACCCGCGGAAGCGCGCGGAAGCAGCTTGCTTCAACCTGAGCAACGGGAATCAAAGCCGATGCCCGCGCAGAGGCACCGGGAGCACCCATGAGCACACGCATTCGGCGCGGCCCGGCTTTCCGGCCAAGTCATCCCGGCGAACTCATCGCGACCGCACTCGAAGGGCTCGACCTTCCGCTCTCGTCCGCAGCGAAGGATCTCGGGATCACCCGACAGACACTTGACGGCATCATCGCCGGGAGGTCGCCCGTAACGCCCGACATCGCCGCACGGCTCGGGAAGCTGTTCGGCAACGGCGCTGGGCTTTGGCTCCGCATGCAAACCATCCACGACCGGTGGCAGGGTTAGAGGTGATGGCCCCTGCCTTGATCCCACCCCTTCCGCCGAGTTCAATTATTCTTTCTTAGATTCTCTTTGGTTCGATCTGCGAGAGTCTTTAGCGTCCCCAGCATCTTCCACAGCAGCGACCTTCTGCCTCTGCAGTCGATCGCGGCAACCTAGAACGGCGTCGGGAGGCGCCTTCGATGCAGAAGAGAACGCGGGCCATGGAAACGTCCGTCTGGGACCCTGCGGCGTCTCTCGATAGCCGGAGATCTGGCGCTCTTTATCTTGAGGCGGCGCTCGAGGATGGCGATTCGGCTGTGATCAAGGCCGCGTTGGAGAGCGCTGCTCGTTCGCCGTGCCTCCCGCTTGGTGAGCGATCGTTGCTCGCTGCGGTTCTCGAAGATGGCGCCGACATCCGCCAACTCCGTGGAGCCAGCGACCGGACCTCTGCCTACTGGGCGCGTCCGATTTGGAGACGAAGGTGGCCGACGCCCTACGAAGGGCCTGCATGGATGATGGCGACGAGATCGGTTTGTCTGCTCGGGACGGGGACGAATGGCGGCGCTGAAACTCAAAACCTGGAGCGGTGTCGTTCTTGGCTCTTCTGACCATCACCAAGGTCCGCCGCTGCGTCGCGCTCACCGCCAATCGTGATAAGCCGACCTGCACTTGGAAACCGAACGGGCCGCGGCCTTGTCGCTGATCAGGTAGCTCATGCGAGCTGAACCCGAGTTCGAGATCTCGGTGCCGGCTTGGCGGGTTCGGCGGCTCCGTGGTCATCTGGCGGCGCAGAGTGCCGCGGGGCGCGCGGCAAAGGCGGCCGGTGAGGCCAGGATCGTCCCATCTGAACTGGAGCATCGAGCCGAGGCCCGGTGCTGGCTCTCCGGTTGGGATCAGGCCGGCTCCGACAGCGGCGAGGTCAAGCCCGCGCCGACGGCCAGGCAGCTCTTGAAGCTAGATCGCTGGGAGCGTGGCGCCGGTCGGCTGTCGCAGACGCAGGGCCAGCTTCGGCGAGAGATCCTGGAAAATGTCACCGATGAGTTGCTCGCCATCAGCCCATTGAGGTCTGGCGACATTGCAAAGGCACACAGGGAAGCGGTGCGCCGCTGTCGTGATGCGGGACTGCCAGCGCCAAAGGCGTCTCGGTATCGTAAATGGCTGAAGCTTGACCCATAACCGACATTGAGCCTGCCCGCTCTCGGGCCGCTAACAACTCGAAGCACTGCAGGTGGCCATCCCGCCGGGAATGCTGAGGGTCTGATCGACCGCTGTTGCGGAGTTCGCCGAGGCCGTGGTTGCTGTCATCGTTGCACTGCGAAGAGCCGACGGCCAGAGCGTCGCAGCATCAGTTCCGCGGCTCGGCGGCGAGCCGCTCAGCTTGGCGTTCTCCTCCTCAAGCTGCTTGAGCCGCCGGATCTCGCTGCTCTGATTAGTGGGGATTCCCGAAATCTGCGGCCGCGCCGCTTCCGGCGCGCGAGCGCTACGAGGTAGACGGTAGCGTGGAGGCCGCCCCAGTGAAGGAACGCCAAGCGTCGCCGGCGCCATCCGAGATCCTGTCTGACGACCTCGGCGCGTAAACGCCGCCTTCCAGCAGCGCAGACCATCCGAGTGCCGTCAGGCGCCAACCGGTGATCGTAAGCTCGATCAGCTTGTGCCGATGGAGCTTGGTCAGCACCGCTCCGTCGAACGGACTGCACAAGTTCCTTTGCGTTATGCGCGACAACGCTTCACGCTCAGCCAACCCTAATCGCATGCTACGCCCCCAAGGACCGCTAAAACGGCCTCGGGCTAGCTTCGTTCCCGACCCAGGGAGCGACACGGGTTCGGCGGCACGCTGCTGGCCGACAGGAAGCTGACCTTCTGGACGATGACGCACCGGCGCGCACAGGGCGGCATGCGGCGCTTCATGACGAGCGCGCTCATCTCAAGGCGATGCCGAAGCTCCTCGACTGGTGCGACGAAGCAAGCGTCGTCCACTGGCTGCAGGACTGCGGGTCGCGCAGGACTGGCTTGAGGCCGTTCGCCGACGGCGGGCGAGCGGACGCGCCCCCAAGGTGGCGCAATCCTGGCCCGGACCATCGCGAACTCACCGCCGCGAACCACAAGAGTCCGTTCGATCGATCCCATCGCGCCGGCCGGAGACGTTGTCGCCTCGAGGCGCTGCCGAGGCTACTCGCCCCCCTCAGCCCGGCGGAGCGCCAGACTGGATGGCCGCCGCCACCTCGGCGATCAGCGATCTCAGCCAGCGATGAGCCGCATCGTGCCGATAGCGCACGTGCCAGGCCATCTCGACAGGGAAGGTCCCAAGGTCGACCGGTGCGGACAGGACCTTCAGCCTCCGGTCATGCGCCACCCTGCGGCAGATCAGCTTGGGCAGCGTCGCGCAGTAGTCGGTGACGGCGATCATCTCGACGACGGCGAAGAAGTTCGTGACCGAGATCGCAACGTCGCGCCTCAGCTGTTGCTGCGACAGCGCCTGGAACAGGCCGGCGCGCATACGGCCGGGCGGCACGACGTTGATGTGCTTGAGCCGCTCGAACTGTTCGCGGCTGATTCTGTCGCCGATCTCGGGATGATCCGCCCTGACGACGCAGGCCAGACCGTCGTCCAGCAGGTGCGTCACGACCAGATTGTCGGGGGGATCGACGATGCGGCCGAGCGCAAGCGCGGTCGCGCCGGAGCTGACGCCGGTCTCCACCAGGTCGTTTCCATAGGGGATCAGGCGCAGCTTGACGCCGGGAGCGTCACGCCCGAGCCGAGCGATGATCGCGGGCACGATCGCAAACTCGACATAGCCGTTCGGCGCGATGGCGAACAAGCGTTCGGCCTTCGCCGGGTCGAAGTCCTGCTGGCCGAGGACCGCGTCATCAAGCCGGGCCAGGGCCTCCGCGATGACCGGCGCAAGCTCGAGCGCGATCGGCGTCGGCTGAACGCCGTAGCGCTCACGGATGAAGAGCTGGTCCTGCATCATCACGCGCAGGCGCGAGAGGGCGTTCGAAAGCGCCGGCTGGGTCATGCCGAGCCGGTCGGCCGCGCGGGTGACGCTGCGCTCCTCCATCAGGGCGACGAAGATCGGCAGCAGGTTCAGGTCGTAGCGCATAAGTTATAATGCAAACCACATAACTAAGATTAACGAAATAAATTTCTGTAATATGTGGTGCTGAGCCACATTCCGTCTGCCCGCAGTGACCGCGGCCAGACTCAGAAGGAGGCTCAGATGACAACCGCCACAGTTCTCGTGATCGGCTCCAACGCCACCCGGATCGAACTCCAGGGCGGCGGCTCGGCGGAGATCGGCCAGTACCTCAACGAGACGGTCGTGCCGGCGATGGCGCTGCTCGAGGCCGGCTACGACATCGTGCTCGCGACCCCGGACGGAACCAAGCCGCACATCGACGAGGCGTCGGATACCGCGGATCATTTCGGCGGCGACGCGGCATCCTATCAGCGCGCCAGGAGCTTTTACGCCGACCACCCGTCGATGAATGAGGTCCGCACGCTGGCGTCCCTGCTGCGCGACGGCCTGGACGGTTACGCCGGCGTATTCGTTCCCGGCGGACACGCGCCGGCGGTCGATCTGATGCAGGACGCGGACGTCGGCGAAATCCTCCGCCGCTTCCACGAGGCCGGCAAGCCGACCGCCCTGCTCTGCCACGGCCCGATCGCGCTCCTGGCGGCGCTGCCCAAGGCGCGCTCGTTCCGCGCCGCGCTGATCCGTGGAGACCGTGCCGCCGCGACCGAGGCGGCGCGCGACTGGCCCTACGCCGGCTACGCCATGACCGTGTTCTCGGCGAGCGAGGAGCGGGTCGCCGAGGAGCATCTCCTCAAGGGCAGGCTGCACTTCAACATGCCCGAAGCCCTGGAGCTCGCCGGCGGCAAGGTGAACGTCGTCGCGACGGACTTCGCGCCGAGCGTGGTCGTCGATCGCGAGCTGATCACCGGCCAGAACCCGGCCTCGGACCACCAGATCGCCGCGCAGCTGATCGAAGCGCTCGGCGGCCGCCGCGCGGCCGCATGAGCACGCGCATGACTGGCGGGACGCTCCGTCTGCGCCCCGCCTTCACCCCCACGCACCGCAAGAGGAACGTCACCATGTCCCGTCACGTGAAGATCACCGCGATTCTCGTCGCCCGCCCGGGCAAGGCCGCGGAGCTCAGGACCCTCCTCGGGGGCATGACCGCTCCGAGCCGGGCGGAGGCCGGAAACCTTCGCTACGACCTCTGGCAGGATCAGGCCGATCCCGACCGCTTCGTGATCGACGAACTCTACGTCGACGACGACGCCGTGGCGGCCCATCGCGCCACCCCGCATTTCCAGAACTACGCCGCCGCCGTCGGCGGCCTGGCGGAGCGCACCGCCCTCGTTCTCAACCCCGTTTCAGTCGCCTGAAGAAGGCCAGAAGGAGAAACTCGTCATGTTCGGCAAGATTTCAGGCCTCCTCGCTTTGGCGATGGCCGCAGCGCCCGTTCTTCCTGCGAAGGCCGCGGAGAAGCCGGTCTCCATCGTTCTGGTCCACGGCGCTTTTGTGGACGCTTCCGGGTGGCGCGCGGTCTACGACCGGCTGACCCGAGACGGCTACGAGGTGCTGGTGGTCCAGAACCCGACGATCACGCTCAAGGACGACGCGGCCGTCACGAGCCGCGCGATCGCGAAGGCGAAGCACCCGGTGGTTCTGGTCGGCCATTCCTACGGCGGCGCCGTCATCACCGAGGCCGGCGACGATCCCAAGGTCCGCAGCCTCGTCTATGTCGCGGCCTTCGCGCCGGACGTCGGAGAGTCCGTCGCGACGCTGGCCGAGAAGCCGGTCCCCGGCGAACCGCAGGCGCCGCTGCTGCCGCCCGCAGACGGCTTCCTGATCGTGGACCCGACCAAGTTCGCAGCCGCCTTCGCGGCGGATGTGGACGCCGGAACGACGGCGTTCATGGCGAACGCGCAGATTCCCTGGGGCATCGGCGCGGTGGGCGGCGCGGTCACCACGGCGGCCTGGAAGTCGAAGCCGAGCCACTACCTGGTGGCGACGGAGGATCTGATGGTGCCCCCGACCGCCCAGCGCACGATGGCGAAGCGCATCGGCGCGACGATCAAGGAGCTGAAGGCCAGCCACGCCGTGATGATGTCCCAGCCCGACGAGGTCGTGGCCTTCATCGAAAGCGCGGACGCAACGCCCAGGTGAGCGAAAGACGGAGCGCCTCTCTCTAAGGAGCGGGGGGCTCCAACGCTCAAGGGCTCTCTCGGAGCTTTTTGCGACGAGAGGGGCGCGGTCTGAGAGTCCCGGGGCGCCTGCCGAGGCGTCGAGCCGCCCTGCGGATTCCGTCGCCCGAGCGCCGCGACGCCCAGCGCAAGTCGCGTCTGCAACCCCGTCCCGAACCGTCCGGTCGCCGCCGAACAGCGCGCCAGCGACCGCGACACTCTGAAAAGGAGAGCAGACATGAAAGTCTTCCTCATCGGCGTCGCCGGCGGCGTGGGACGCCGGGTCGCGGAGCAACTGGCCAAGGCGGGCGACGAACCCACCGGTCTCGTGCGCCGGCCTGAGCAGGCGGCGGCGCTGGCCGCTAGCGGCGTGCAAACCGCGGCAGGCGATCTGGTCTCCATGTCGGTCGACGAGTTGGCGGAGGCCATGCGTGGCTCCGATGCCGTCGTGTTCAGCGCCGGAGCCGGCGGCAGGGACAGCGACGACGCGACCACCCGGGTCGACGGCGACGGACCAGGAAAACTGGCCGCTGCGGCGAAGCTCGCCGGCGTTCGACGCTTCGTCCTCGTCTCGGTCTTCCCCGAGGCGTGGCGCGAGCGGCGCATGGACGCCGCGTTCGAGCGCTACATGGTCCAGAAGAAGAAGGCGGAGACCCACCTAGTCCTGACCGGCCTAGACTGGCTGATCGTGCGGCCCTCCGCCCTGACGAACGAGCCCGGGACCGGCCGCGTCGACCTGGGCCTTGCGAAGACCCACACCGAGATCGCGCGTGACGACGTCGCGGCCACGATCGTCGCGCTTCTGAGGGCGCCCCACCTCAAGCGGCTGATCCTGGAGGTCACGGGCGGACCGACGCCGATCGCCGACGCGGTCGAAGCGATGGATGGCGCGCTGCGGTGAAAAGGGGTCATCCGTTGGCTATGGGTTCATCGATTCCAGCACGCCCCCGGCGATCGTCGCCAGTTGACCCGTTACCGAACTTGAGAAGGTCCGCTTGGCGGCCATTCAGCTGTTTTGTCTAAGGCTGGCGATGCGGTCTCGCTCTTATGCGGACAGCAGCAAATTCCAATGGGCGCGTCCCAGGTCAGTCTTGGGCTAGGCCCTCGAACAAGGTCACTAAAGCGGCCTCGACCGCGCCCACTCCGACCTTTTCGGGCAGCAGCAGATGCTCGATGGCGAGCGTGGTGATGCCGTGGCAGAGAGCCCAGCACGCCGCCGCCTGACCCTGGACGGGACGCTCGCGGAAAACCCCGGCCGCCTGCCCGCGCGCGAGGAGCGCCGTCAAAACCTCGAACGCTCCAAGCGCCCGCTCGCTCAGATGCAGGCTCGAGGCCTTGTCGTCTGTGCTGAACATCAGGCGATAGAGCGCCGGGTTGGCGGTGCCAAAGCGGATATAGGCCTGTGCCGCCACGACCAACTCGTCCTTCACGGAAGCGGGGTGCGGCGGCTTTGCCGCGTCGAAAGCCTCCCGGAGCCGGTCGAAGCCTACAAGGGCCAGTTCCGTCAGCAGCGCGGCCTTGTCGGGGAAGTGCTTATAGGGCGCCGCATGGCTCACGCCCGCCCGGCGCGCGACTTCCCTCAGCGTGAACTGCCAGCCCTTGCCTTCCTGAAGCATGGCCATGGCGGTCTCGATCAGGGCGCGCCGCAGATCGCCGTGGTGATAGGGCCGTTCGATCGTGTCCTGCATAGCGCCTCAAGTTGACATCAGAAACTTATGTTGACAGCGCCAACATAGCGGCGCATCACTCGGGTCGCAAGTGACCAGTGTCTACATAGGAGCGAGCCATGAACCCCGTCAGCGCCA
The DNA here is from genome assembly GCF_045505405.1 of Hansschlegelia beijingensis. GTDB lineage: Bacteria > Pseudomonadota > Alphaproteobacteria > Rhizobiales > Methylopilaceae > Methylopila > Methylopila beijingensis_A. Next base: position 29,484 of record NZ_JBJKEX010000001.1, read on the forward strand.
TCCATCCCGACACGCCACTCCGAGATACTCTGGATCGCCAGCGTTCCGCCTTCCTGCGCGACGGCGCGCCATCGTTCAGCCGGCGGCGCGATGATCTCAAAAAGCTCCGCGCCGCCGTCGTGTCGCAGCAGAGCGAGGTCGAGGCGGCGCTCGACAAGGACTTCGGCCATCGCTCGCGGCATGAAACTGCGATCATGGAATGTCTCTCCGTCGTTCAGCAGATCGACTACCTTGTGCGCAACCTGCGCCGGCTCATGCGTCCGACGCGCCGTCACGTGGCGGCGGCGTTCCGTTTCGGAAGCGCGCGCATCGAATACCAGCCGCTCGGCGTCGTCGGCATCATGGCGCCCTGGAATTATCCGTTCGCATTGGCCCTCACCCCGCTCGCGACGGCTCTCGCCGCAGGCAATAGGGCCATGATCAAGCCGTCCGAGTTCACGCCCGCGACGAGCGGCCTGCTGGTCGGGATGCTAGCGGATCTTTTCCGAGAGGATCAGGTTGCGGTCGTTACGGGCGACGCCGCCGTCGGGGCGGCGTTCTCGGCGCTGGCGTTCGATCACCTCATCTTCACGGGCAGCACTCAGGTCGGCCGCGCGGTCATGAGGGCCGCCAGCGACAATCTCGTGCCCGTCACCCTTGAGCTCGGCGGCAAGTCACCGGTCATCGTCGCCAAGGGACATGCGCTCGGTCACGCCGCGGCTGGCATCGCCTTCGGCAAACTGGGGAATGGCGGCCAGATCTGCGTCGCGCCGGACTACGCGCTCGTGCATGAGGACGATCTCGAGGCTTTCGTCGGCGCATACGACAAGGCGGTCGCGACGCTCTATCCCGACGGGCCGACCAGCGACGACTACACGTCGATCATCAACGACCGCCACTTCGCCCGCCTGAACACCATGGTGAACGACGCCCGTGCGAAGGGCGCCCGTGTCCGTGAGGTGGGAGCGGCGCCCGAGAACGCGGCCAAGCGTCCCCATACGCTGGCTCCCACGATCGTGCTCGGCGCCAGCGATGACATGGCGATCATGCAGGAGGAGATCTTCGGTCCGGTCCTGCCGATCCTGCCGTATCGCGACCTCGACGGCGCCATCGCCTACGTCAACGCGCGTCCCCGGCCACTGGCGCTCTACTATTTCGGCGGCGACGACGCGGACCGCGCCAAGGTCTTGAGCCGGACGACGTCCGGCAACGTCACGATCAACGGCACCATCATGCACTACGCTCAGGACGATCTGCCGTTCGGCGGCGTCGGGCCGAGCGGCATGGGCGCCTATCACGGCGTCGAAGGCTTCCGCAGTCTGTCGCACGCCAAGGGCGTCTACACGCAGGGCAGGTGGAACCTGAGCACCTTTCTGCGGGCTCCTTTCGGTAAATTCGTCGACACGACCCTGAAGATGATGCTCCGCTGAACGCCATGCTCCGTTCCAAGCTCGCAGCCCCTCAGGAGGGTCGCTTCCGCGATCCCCGCCGTCCTGATCGGTCGCGGTGAACCGCCGCCGACAGCGTTTTGGCCGTCGGCGGCGGTTCGCGTCGATCATCGATCCGGGTCCGACGGGGCGTCGGGGCCGTGCGGCCGCCGATATCGCTTGTCAGCCGCGATTTGGCGTTGGGCGCACTCCATCGCGCCGGGGATTATTTGAGCCGTCCGCAACGTCGGCTTTTCGGCGGACCGCTTAAATCGGCTCCTGGCGCGATGCCGAACGATTGCGGGTGTATTGGCTGGGAACATTCTGCCGGCTCGCTGTCGAGAGGTGGCGCAGCGTCGTCGGCGCGGGCCTAAGGAACGTTAGCCCGCGTCACCTTACGTGCGATGACGGTTGGAGTTAGGTTGACTAGATGCCGCAAGGCTACGCATGTCGGCTGACGCGGGTGATTGACATTGGTGCTGCAGCAAAAGGCCGAGACGCGTCAGACCGGGAGGTCTCCCGGACAGCCTCGCTGTCGCGACGCGAGCCGTTCGCGCATCAGATCGCCACGACGCTGCGCGATAGAATCATTCGCGGGGACCTGCCGCCCGGCGAGCGCATCGTCGAGCGCAGCCTGTGCGAGACGCTGTCTGTCTCCCGGACGCCGCTGCGCGAAGCCCTAAAACTGCTGGAGCTCGAGGGGCTGGTCGAGATCTCCCAGAACCGGGGAGCCCGGATCATGTCTTTCACAGCGCAGGAGGCGTCTAACCTGTTCGAGGTGATCGCGGGCCTCGAGAGCCTCGCGGCCGAGATCGCCGCCGCCAGGATAGAAGCGCACGAGCTCGGTGAGCTCGACGCCATGCATGACCGCATGACCGAGCACTATCGCGCGCTGGACAAAGATCCGTATTTCGAACTCAACAGCGATATCCATGACAGGATCGTCCGGCTGTCGTGCAATCCGGTCCTGATCGCGACACACGCCAACCTGATGCTGCGGGCGCGGCGCGGCCGCTACCTGGCGATCGTCGATCCTCATCGCTGGCAAGAGTCCATGGGCGAGCACGACGCCCTGATGGCGGCCTTGCACGCCCGTGATCCGGAGGCTGCGCGCCGCATCTGGAAGCACCATCTGCTGCGCACCGGCGAGACGGTCTGCGCGGTCCTCGAAGCTACGAGCCAAAAGGCGTCGCCGCCCCTCGATCTGGCTATCGGGTGAAAAAACTGAGCAGACGACGCGCTCGTCGCTTTTCGATGCTCAAATAGTAGGCAGCGAGTCGACCCGGGCCCTCGCGCTCGGGTCGGCGGCGATCGCGTCCAGTCGCGACCTAACCCTCCACGCAGAAAAAAGGAAAGCGTCGCCGCCGGGCGGGCCGGCCGAGGTCGCATGCGCGCGTCAAATTGGGGAAGGCGCAATAACAGGCGGCGGTTTGCACAATCGCTAATCGCGCCCGGACTCGCCAAACCCATTTAAGCAGCTGTATTTGCTCATAGAAACACGATGGAATGCAATCCAGCCGCCGCCTTGGTCCACGTGACGCCTTGAGCTAGAGAGAGAACGCCATGGCACTCCGCCTTTCCCCGGCCGGCTCCAGCCGCCGCGGCTTCCTGAAATTCTCGGGCCTGTTCATGGCCGCCACGGCCGTAATGTCGCTGCTCGGCGGCGCGCCCGCTGCTGCCGAACCACTGACGGTCGAGGCGATCAAGAAGGCTGGCGTCATCAAGGTCGGCGTCGAGGCCGCCTATCGCCCGTTCACGTTCCGGGACAAGGGCGAGATCGTCGGCTACGACGTGGATCTCGCGAAACAGATCTTCGCCCCGCTAGGCGTGAAGGTCGAGTTCGTCGACACCGCCTGGGCGGGCGTGATCCCGGCGCTCTACGCCGGCAATTTCGATGTGATCATGACGTCGCTGACCTACACCAAGGAGCGGGTGTCGAAGGTCGCCTATTCCATCCCCTACGCCGAGGCCACGCAGGAGATGCTGGTTCGCGCGTCGGACGCGGGATCGATCAAAAAACTCGATGATATGGCCGACAAGGTCCTCGGCGTGAAGCTCGGCTCGGCCGGCGACACCATGAAGGCCAAGCTGCTTGAGAAGCTGAAGGCCGACACGGGCAAGTCGTTCGAGGTGAAGGCCTACGACGACCATCCGGCCGCCTATCTCGCGCTTGCGCAGGGCTCCGTCGACGGGGTGATCAACTCGCTTGCGACCCTGACCCAAGTGACCAAGGACGCGCCCGGCAGATACGCGATCGTTCGCGACATTGGTCCTCGCAACTGGGCCGGCATCGCCACGCGCAAGGAAGAAGCGCCTCTGGTCGAGTTTCTAAACGAGCAGATCAATGCGCTGAAGGCCAACGGCGAGATCTTCAAGCTGCAGGAAAAGTGGTTCGGCACGCGGATGGTCCTCTCCGACAAGATCCCCGACTTCTCGTGACCACCGTCACGGAGCCGGCCGTGGCCCGCTCCGTCCACCTTTTCGGCGACCACGCCGAAGCCCTCCTCGTGGATCAAACGCGATGACGATTGACTGGGCCATCGTCGAGATGGCCATGCCGCTGCTTGCCGCAGGCTCCGTCATGACGCTCAAGATCGCGTCGCTGGCGGCGCTTCTCGGGCTCAGCGGAGGCGTCGCCCTTGGGCTGATTTCGCTCGGCGGCTGGACCTGGTCGCGGTGGATGGTGCGCGGCTATGTCGACTTCATCCGCGGCACGCCGCTTCTGATCCAGATTTTCATCGTGTTCTTCGGCCTGCCGCTGATGGGTTTCAGGCTCGGAGAGTTCTGGTCCGGGGTGATCGCGCTGTCGCTCAACTGCGCGGCCTATGTCGCGGAGATCGTGCGCGGCACGGTCGGCGCGGTGGAGAAGGGTCAGGCAGAGGCGGCCAGGTCGATCGGTATGACGCAGGGCAAGATTCTGCTCCATGTCCTGCTTCCGCAATCGATCCGCCCGATGGTCCCGGCGCTGACGAATGACGTCATCACCCTGCTCAAGAACACGTCGCTGCTGTCGGTCATCTCCGTCTACGAGCTGACGCGCTCGGGCCAGGCGATCATCGCCTCGCATTTCGCCCCGCTCGAGATCTTCGGGCTTCTGGCCATCTACTACTACGCCATCATCTCGGTTCTCTCGTGGATCTCGCGGGTGATCGAGCGGCGGCTTCCGGCCTGGTGAGCGCCATGACATCCGCAATCGCGGCCCCGATCCGTCCTGTGACGCTGGCGAACGACAAGCCCCTGCTGTCCGTCCGGGAACTGCGCAAGAGCTATGGCGAGCGCGAGATCCTGAAGGGGATCTCGTTCGACGTCATGGCCGGCCAGACGCTGGTGCTGATCGGCCCCTCGGGCTCGGGAAAGACGACGGTGCTCCGGTGCCTCAACTTTTTGGAGACCCCCGACGGAGGAGAGATCGAGCTGATGGGTGAGCCGATCGGCGGCGCCCATGTCGGCGAACCCCCGCGCTGGACGCCGCTGCCGGAGTCCCGGCTCGCCCTGCAGCGCCGCAAGTTCGGCTTCGTGTTCCAGCGCTTCAATCTCTTCCCGCACCTCACCGCGCTCGAGAATGTCGCGATCGGTCCGCGCAAGGTGCTCGGCGTGTCGCGAGAGGTCGCGAGCGCGCGCGCCGCCGAACAGCTCGCCCGGGTCAGCCTCGCCGATCACATGCACAAGCGACCCTCGCAGCTTTCGGGCGGCCAGCAGCAGCGCGTCGCCATCGCCCGCGCGCTCGCCATGGATCCGAAGCTCATCCTGTTCGACGAGCCGACCTCTGCGCTTGACCCGGAGCTCGTCCACGAGGTGCTCGACGTGATGGGCGCCCTCGCCCGCGAGGGCATGACCATGGTCGTGGTGACCCATGAGATGGGCTTTGCGCGGCGTGTCGCCGATAAGCTGATCTTCATGGCGGACGGCTTCATCGTCGAGGAGGGCGCGCCCGAGGCCGTCTTCACTGACCCGCGCGAGGAAAAGACCCGGCGCTTCCTCCGTCACGTCCTCAATCGGTGAGATCATGATCGAGACGCTTTACGACCTGGTGATCACCGACGTCACGGCGCTGACCGGCGCTCCCGCCTCGCATGTGATCGAAGACGCCGTCATCGCGATTTCGGACGGGCGTTTCGCGCGGGTGGAGAAGGCCGACAGGAGCGCCCCGCCGCTTAGCTCCCGCCGCACGGCGAGCCTGCCGGGCCGCGTCGTCACGCCGGGCCTCGTCAACGTCCACACCCACGCCAATCTCAGCATGGTCCGCGGCGTCGCCGAGGACCTCGGCTTCGCGCCCGCCTATACGCCGGGCATCCCGCAGGGCCACATGGTGACGCCCGAGGAGGCCTACGCCATCGCGCGCCTCGGCGCGCTGGAGGCGATGCTGTTCGGCTCCACGCTGATCAACGACACCTTCGTGCACGCCGATATCGTGACCCCTGCGATGGCCGAGGTGGGGCTGCGCGTCTGGTCTTGCGGGCGCATCCACGACGTCGACTTCTCCGGCGTCTCGCTGGGGCGCTGGGAGCATGTCGACGCCATCGGCGACCGGACGCTCGGCGAGGCTGTCGCGCTCGCGGAGCGCTATGACGGCAAGAGCCGCGGCCGCATCGGCGTCCAGCTCGCAGCGCACGCGCCCGACACCTGCTCGACGCCCTTCCTGCGGCGCATCGCGGAAGCCGCGGAGGCGAAGGGCCTGCGCGTCACCACCCATCTCTCACAGAGCAAGGTCGAGGTCGCCCGGATCCGCGAGCGCGACGGCAAGAGCCCGCCGGAGCTGCTCGACGAGGTCGGGATGCTCAACGACCGACTCACCGCCGCGCATTGCATCCATGTCGGCGAGGACGACATCGCCCGCATCGGCCGCGCCGGCATCCACGTGGCGCACATCGCCAAGGGCAACGCGACCGGCGCCACCATCGCGCCGACCCAGAAACTGCGCGCGGCAGGCGCGAAGCTCGCGCTCGGCACCGACAACATGCACGCCGACATGGTCGAGGTGATGCGCTGGGCGCTCGCGGTCGGCCGGATCCAGCTCGGCTCCGTCACCGACGAGTGGCAGCCCGAGACCGTGTTCGAGATGGCGACGATGGCCGGGGCGCGGGCCATGGGGCTCGAGGATGAGATCGGCAGCATCGAGGTCGGCAAGCGCGCAGATCTCGTGGCCTTCGACTTCCGCCGTCCGCATCTCACCCCCGCCACCCATGCGCTCGGCAACCTCGTCCATGTCGCGCAAGGCCGCGACGTCGATCTCGTCGTGGTGGACGGCGATGTGGTGGTCGAGGACGGACGGCCGACCCTCGTCGACGCCGACGCGATCCGCCGCGACGCGGCGGCCGCAATCGACGCCCTGTGGAAGCGCGCGCGCGGGACCTGAGAGATGCGTATCCTCCTCATCAATCCCAACACGTCCGGCTCCATGACGGAGCGCATGGTGGCGAGCGCCTCCCGGTCGCTTGCGCCCGACGTCGAGCTCGTCGCGCTCACCGCGCCGCGCGGCATGCCCTACATCGCAAGCCGCGCGGAGTCCGTGATTGCCGGGGCGACGACGCTCGAGCTTATCGCCGAGCATCAGGACAGCTTCGACGCGGTGGTGATCGGGGCCTTCGGCGATCCCGGTCTGATCGCGGCCCGGGAGCTGTTCGACCTGCCCGTGACCGCGATGGCGGAAGCCGCCATGCTGACCGCCTGCATGGTGGCGCAGCGGTTCTCGATCGTCACCTTCTCCCGGACGCTGACCGCCTGGTACGAGGACGCGGTGGCGCTGAGCGGTCTCCAGGCTCGCTTCGCCGGCATCCGCGTGCCCAACGTTCCGTTCGTCTCGATCGACGACGTGCAGGGCGAGCTGGAGAGCGAGCTCGTCGAGCTCTGCCTGCGGGCGGTCGAGGCGGACGGATCGGACGCCGTGATCCTCGCCGGGGCGCCTCTCACGGGACTTGCCGCCAAAGTCGCGGATCGCGTTCCGGTGCCGCTGATCGACCCGCTCGACGCCGCCATCGGCCAGGCCGCGCTGCTGGCGCGGCTACGGACGAGCCCGGCGCGCGCAGGACGCTTCGCACGCCCGCCGTCCAAGGTCGCGACCGGCTTGTCGCCGGCGCTCGGCTCCTGGATCGAGCGGCAGGAGAGCGCCGCGGGGATCGGCTGAGATGTTCGACACGGTGATCAAGGGCGGACGGGTCTCCACGGCCTCCGACACCTTCGGCTGCGATATCGGGATCCGGGACGGCGTCATCGTGGCGCTCGGCGCGGAGATTGGAGAGGCGCGCGAGGTCATCGACGCAACCGGCCGCTGGGTGCTGCCCGGCGGCATCGACAGCCATGTCCACATCGCCCAGCCCTCGGGCGAGGGCCTCGTCATGGCGGACGATTTCGAGAGCGCCACCCGTTCGGCCGTGATGGGAGGCAACACGACGGTCCTGCCGTTCTGCCTGCAGGAAAGCGGCGTGCCGCTGCGCGAGAGCGTGCGGGCCTATCACGCCAAGGCGGACGGCCGGTGCTACACCGACGTCTCGTTCCACCTCATCATCTCCGATCCGACCCCGCAGGTGCTCGGACAGGAGCTGCCGGCGCTGGTGCGCGACGGCTACACATCCTTCAAGGTGTTCATGACCTATGAAGGGCTCGCGCTCAGCGACCGCCAGATCCTCGAGGTCATGGCCATGGCGCGCGAGACCCGTGCGCTCGTCATGGTCCACGCGGAAAACTACGACATCATCCGCTTCCTGACCGACAGCCTCGAGGCGCAGGGCAAGACAGCGCCGAGACATCACGCCGACTCCCGCCCGATGATCGCCGAGCGTGAAGCGACCCACCGCGCCATTTCACTCGCCGAGCTGTCGGAAGTGCCGCTGATGGTCGTGCACGTGTCGAACCGCGAGGCAATGGAGGAGATCCGTCGCGCGCGCCAGCGCGGCCTGAAAATCATCGGCGAGACCTGCCCGCAATATCTGGTGCTGACCGCTCAGGATCTCGACGGCCTCAACATGGAAGGGGCCAAATATGTCTGCTCGCCGCCCCCGCGCGATCGCGACAGCCAGGAGGCGTGCTGGCAGGGACTGCAGCAGGACGTGTTCTCGGTGTTCTCCTCCGACCACTGCCCGTTCCGCTACGACGATCCGCAAGGCAAGCTTACGCCGAAGGGGCGCACCAGCTTCCGCTGGGTGCCGAACGGCATTCCGGGCATCGGCGCGAGGCTGCCGATCCTGTTCTCCGAAGGCGTCGTGAAGGGCCGGATCGACATCAACCGCTTCGTCGCGCTGACCTCGACCAACCACGCCAAGACCTACGGGCTCTATCCGCGAAAAGGCGCGATCGCGATCGGCGCGGACGCCGATCTCGCGATCTGGGATCCCGAGCGCCGGCAGACCCTGACGCACGCCATGCTTCGGGATGGGTCCGACTACACGCCCTATGAGGGCCTCGAGATCGTCGGCTGGCCGATGACGACCCTGGTGCGGGGCCGCGTTGTGGTGCGCGAGGGCGTGCTCGAGGGCGCGAGGGACGGCGTCCATCTCCCGCGCGGCGTCAGCGCCCACGCCTAGCCCCGGCGCCGTCACGCCGCGCTCTCCGACACATGGACGATGTATGAGCGACATTCTGATCTTTGCCGGACCGTTCGAGTTCAAGGCGCGCCTGGAAACCGGTCTGGCTCCTCGAACGGCCGAGACCTTCAAGTCGCTGCTGCCCTATGAGCAGAAGGCGATCCACGTCCGCTGGAGTGGCGAAGCGGTCTGGATCCCTCTCGGCGACACCGACCTCGGCGTCCCGCTGGAAAACCAGACCTGCTATCCGGCGCCTGGACAGGTCCTGCTCTACCCTGGCGGAAAAAGCGAGACTGAGATTCTGCTCGCCTATGGCGGGGTCAGCTTCGCAAGCAGGATGGGACAACTCGCCGGCAATCACTTCCTTACTGTCACCTCGCCCCTCGAAGACCTGGTCAAGCTCGGCGAGCTGGTCTTGTGGGAGGGGGCACAAACGATCCGGTTCGCACTCGCGCGTTAGACCTCGTCAGGTCATCCCTGACATTTCAGGTAAAGTGGTGCGGCCCTCGCCGCAACGTGAATGTCTGCTGCTTGCGCTGGCCTTGCGTCCGGATTTGGCGCCGAGCGGCTGTGGACTACCAGCCGGAGGTGACCGTTGCGGACTCTGAGCGTCTGTCTGGACCGGGGGGAGTGAGCCCGCGGAAGGCTAGCCGTGATCTAGGGAAAAGCTACGCGCCGCAATCAGCACCGGCAGTAGCTGCTTGCCCCTGTCGGACAACCGGTATTCGACGCGCAGAGGCTTTTCTCCGAAGTCTGTGCGCTCAATCAGGCGATCTGCCTCAAGCTCGCGGAGGTGCTGGGTGAGCATCTTCTGCGATATGCCAGCCATGTCCCGCCGCAACTGCGACGTGCGTAGGGACGGGTCCGCGTAAAGCCGGAACAAGATCGGCAACTTCCATCGGCCCTGGATCATCCGCACGACGCGGGTGACGTGCGCGACCGATCCTTCGGGCCCAAGACAGGCCTCCCGCTCGCCTGCGGGCACTTTTAAGTGCGTACTTGTCACGCCCATGCGCTCGAACGACCTAGCCGCCATCAGCCGCAGAGAGTGGGTTTCGAGCGATGGATTTGCAATTGGGCGGCAGGACCGCGCTTGTCACAGGAAGCAGCAAGGGCATTGGCGAGGCCATCGCGCGCACGCTCGCGCGTGAAGGCGCGGTTGTCGTCGTCCACGGTCGCGATGCGGCGCAAACGCGGCGGGCCGCAGAGAACATTGTCGAAGGCGGCGGGCGCGCTCACGCGGTCCTAGGCGACCTTACCGAGGAGATGGCTGTCGAGAGCGTGGTGCGAGAGGCCGAAAACCTCGCTGGCCCCATCGGCATTCTGGTCAATAACGCCGGTGGCTCCAGCCCTGGGCGGGAGGACTGGAGCAACACGCGGTCTGACTCGTGGGCGTCCACCTTCGATCGCAATGTGCTGGCGGCGCTCAGGGTCACCACCCGGCTGCTGCCTCGGATGCGGCAAGCGCATTGGGGCCGGGTGATCAACATCTCCAGTCTCGCGGCGACGATCGCCCCGCCCAACGCCCCGGACTATTCGGCCAGCAAGGCCGCGATCAACGCCATGACTGCATCAATGGCAAAGGCGGTGGCCGCTGACGGTGTCACGGTCAATGCGGTCTCCCCGGGCCCAATACACAGCACCACCCTAGACGTCCGTTTCCGTGAGGCAGCGGAAGGCCTCGGCGTGGATAGTGACGCCCCCTGGGAGGAGGTCGAGCGCACGGTCCTGCCTCTGTTCGCTCAGGTTCCCATCGGCCGGGTGGGTCGCCTGGACGAGATCGCCGATGTCGTCGCTTTTCTCGCCAGCCCACTTGCCGCCTATATCACGGGCGCGAACCTGCGAGTGGATGGCGGTCTCTCGCCCACCCTTTAATCCGGCGAGCGTGCGACACACGCGTTCACAACGCCTCGGAAGGGCCGGACCGGGCGCATGCAGCGTAGGGCCGAAACGCCTCCTTCTGGCGCAGATCAGGGCTGGCCTGTATCTCCACGCCGATGGCGACATGCGCAACTCAAGGTCGCTTCATCTCGATCTGGAACGGCGTCCTGGCGCTCGAAAGTTCCGCTCGTTAGGCTAACGGCCTGGCGGTGATGATCGCTATTGGAGACTCGGTGTGTGTGATCGCCACATCGCCGAACCCCGCTTTCACCAGAAGTTCGCGATATTCAGCCAGAGAACGCTCGCGGCCGGTCAACATGACCAGCATGTTCAGGTCCATGAGCGAGGCGAGACTCCCCTCCCCGGCTTCGCCCAACACAAGCTCCAGGATCGCCACGCGGCCGCCCGGCGCAATCGCGTTCCGGCAGTTGTGCAGAATGGCGATGCATTCCTCGTCGTCCCAATCGTGGAGGATCCACTTCAGAAGGTAGAGGTCCGCCGAAGGGACGCTTTTGAAGAAATCCCCTGCGACCTTGTCTATCCGGCCGCGAATTTGATCCGGCACGTTAGAGAAGGCGTGACCGTCGATAACGTTCGGCAGATCGAACAACGTCGCTTTCAAGGAAGGATTGGCTTCCAGGAGCGGCGCCAACAGAGCGCCGCTTGCGCCTCCGAGGTCCACGACGCGCTCCACCCCCGTTGTGTCAAGAACGCGTGCGGCCTCGCTGGACACGAGTGCTGTCAAGCCCTCCATCGATTCTGTGAATGCCTCCGCCTCGGCCGGCGTTCGTCCGTAATACTCGAAGATACCTGAGCCCAATGCAGGAACCGTCTGCGGACGCCCTGAGCGGAGCGCCTCGGCAAAGCGCCCCCACGGCAGCCAATGGCCCGCCGCTGGCTGTGACAGTGCAAATCCGCGCATCGACTGAGGATGATCCCGTCGCAACGTGTCGAGTAGTGGAGTTGTCGCGAACCTTTCGCCGTTGGAGCCGACAAGCCCGAGGCTCGCGCAGGCCCGCAGATGTCGGAACACCGCCGACGGGTCCATGCCGGCAAGCGTGGCGAGCTCCTCCGCAGTCGCCGGGCGCTTCTGCAGGTGTTCGGCGTATTCGGCTACCGCAGCCCCATGAACAATCTGCGTCACCCAATAACCGGTGATCATCTGGAGCATGCGTGTTGCAGGCTCCGGAGCCTCTTTGATAGTCATGATCCCTCTATTGCGTTCTGTAGCTGGCTGGACGCAGTGGCGGGAGCGCCGCGTCGGCGAGCGTCATTCGGATTTCCGGTGGGATTGACGTGGTTCGGCCCGCAGCCGGCGCCGTTCGCCTGGACCACCGCCGCTGCTTTGGTCCCAAGCGGGGCCGGCAGCTGCGCAGGTCTGCCGGCGGTGTTATCGACTACAGATCCATCAGCCGCAGAGTTATGTGCAACGCGCCCCGATCGGGCGGGCGCATTATGAGCGTCGCGGGCCCGGCCGAAACGGCAATCCGCACGTGAATCCTTGGGCAATTCTCCTCGCCGATACCGCACCGGCTTCGCTTCACAGACGGCTCGCCGTCAGCCTTGATGATCGAAGCGCCGAGCCGAGAGGCAGAGGGCGCGGGAGCCGCGGCTTCCCAGGTTGAGGCCGGTCGGACTCAGACTTCGATCTTCAGAAGGAACTGGTTCTTGTACATCGCGAGGCTCGTCATGACCTCGATCGAGGCGATGTCCGGCTCGCTATGGCAATGCGCCGCCAGGAACTTGGTCAGAGCCTCGTGGGAGTCGAACACAACCTCCACCAGAAGGTCGTACCGGCCGCTTACCCAGAGAGCATAGACGACGGAATCATGCTTTCCGAGCCGTTCGGCGACCTCCGCAGGCGACCTGCCAGGGGCGACCTTGATGCCGAGCATGGCGTCGGACTGGTAGCGGATCGCCGTCGGGTCGACGACCGCGACGATGTTGAGGACGCCAGCCTCCTTCATCCACGCGACGCGATTGCGCACGGTGCCTTCCGAAACCTCCAGCAGCTCCGCGATCGCGCGGAAGCTCATCCGGCCGTCCTTCTGCAGGCATCTGACGATCTGCTGGTTCAGCGCGTCGTAGGGGGACGAGAGCGGAAGGCCCCGGTCGTCCGGATCAGTGACAAGGGTATCGGCCATCGATGCGGTCTCAAGGAGATCAAATGGATCAGTAGCCTAAACGAGAACCCAGACAATGCGTAACGCCCGGCTCCGGGCGAAGGGTGGAGGGCCCGAACAATGATGCCGGACGTCAAGGAGGGCGGCCTTGGGAGCCGCCCTCCTGCTTCGAGCATGCGCGCATTCAGGTCAGAGCACGAAGAACCAGTTTGCGACGATCACCGTCAGCAAGCCTCCGGCGAGAGCGAGGTAGGGCAATATCCCTGCCTTTCGCGTCGCGAGACCGGACTGGCCGATGCCGATGTCGTCGAGCATGTGGTCCGGAAACCGTCCCTTGTCCTGGATGTAGTGCCGGAAGAAGAACACCGGGACGATCAGAGCGGTCACGGCGAAGCCGGCCCAGAGCGCCCACGGGTGCCACACCTTGGCGCCCGCCCCCAGGAACAGCGCGTTGACGAAGGAGAGCATCGTGCCCGCCGCGAGCAGCACGGTGGGCGCCTTCCACGGCCGCTTGATGTGGCCGTTGTCGATGCGGTGGATCCAGCCCGCGTTCAGGTTCAGGAAGTTGAAGATGAAGTAGCAGCAGTTCGAGACTGCCATCACGAAGAAGAAGCTGGTGGCGTCGGCCGCCGCGATCGTCAGAAGGAAAAGGTTGAACGCGAGGTCGGTCCACATCGCCGCGGTCGGCGCTCCGTGCTGGTTCACCCGCGTCAGATATTTCGGCAGCCAGCCGTCCACGGCGCCCTGGTAGAGGGTCCGCGAGGAGCCCGCCATCGCGGTCAGGATCAGCAACATGACCGCCATGATCATCAGCATCACCATGACGTTGGTGATCAGGGTCGTGCCCTTGATCATTCCCGCCATGGCCTCGGCCACGCCCGAGCCGTCGCCGATAGATGGAGCTAGCATGCCGTCGATGCCCAGCACGCCCTGGAAGGTGAACGGCACCAGCGTGTACAGCAGAATGCAAAGCAGGCCGGAGTAAAGGATCGCGCGCACTGCGTCCCGAGCCGGATTCTTGAACTCGCTTGTATAGCAAATCGAGGTTTCGAAGGCGTAGGCGGCGTAGCCGGCGAGGAACAGGCCGCCGAACACCAGGGTCCATCCCTTTACGTCCCAGGCGCCGGTTTCTGGCGCGTAAGGCGCAGCGAGCGGCGTAAGGGGCGAGAAGTTCGCCCAGTCGATCTCACCCGTGAAAATTGGCACCAGACCGACGATCAGCATCGGGATGATGACCAGCAGGCCGAGATACTTCTGCATGTTCGCGGCGCGCATGACGCCTCGGTGCTGGACCGCGAAGGAGATCATGGTCAGCGCGACGCCGATCCAGAACACGGCGTTGAGCGACATGCTGATCGGCCCGAGCGTCGCGTGGAAGAGCGTCCAGGTCCGGATCGCAGGCGTCGCCGCAGCCGTCGCGGCCATGATCGCGTCCTGCGCGGAGACGCCGGCGTTGGCGGCCAGGTAGCTCGCCACTTCGGGAGAGGTCTCGGTGAACACCGGTACCGGCGCCAGCGCGTTGAGGATGTAGGCCGCGGCGATGGTGCAGCCGAGCGAAAGGCCCGGGGTCCAGGCCAGCCAGTTGCACCATACCGAAAGGGGGGCGATCGGCTTCGCATACCGCAGCCACGCTACGGAACCGTAGACCGACGCGCCGCCCGACTTGCTCGGAAACAGCCCGGCGATCTCGGCATAGGTGAAGGACTGGATCACGCCGAACACCACCGACACGGCGAACACCGCAAACGTCAGGTGTCCTGAGACCCCGGCGACTCCGCCGATGGTGAAGAGCACGAGCGCCGGAACGCCGCTCGCAAGCCAGAATGCACCCCGCCAGTCGATTGCGCGGTGGAGTTTCCCCGAGTCCTCCCGAAGGTCGGCCGGCGTCGTCGCGTCCATGAGGCACCCTTTCGTCTCGCTGCGGTTCCTGCCCAGCGCGTCCGGCGTGTTGGCATCGCCGTCACGGACCTGAGTTGACTTTTACGCATTGCGTATGTCAACCGTAATAACAGTACGCAAAACGTAACATGTGCCTATGTTTTCTTCGCAAGTGCACATTTTTGCTGCAGCCCAGTTGCGTACGCTTCGAGGGGCTTCCTCCCTGCGGAGGGGGCTCGATGTTCGTCGGAACGCAGTGCCTCAAGATCAGGCGCCCAAGGAGAAAGACGATGCTGGACAAGGTGAGCCGCAAGGATGTCGCTGCGCCGACATATGCGGAGACATTCAAGGACGCTCTACCGAGCAAGGAAAAGGTCGCCGAGGTCCGGAAGCGACTGGAGGAGCAGGGCGTAAAATACGTCATGTCGGCTTGGATCGACTTGCACGGGATCCCGAAGACCAAGCCCGTGCCGATGAGCGATTTCGAGGCCCTCTGCGCGGGCAAGGGTCCTCAGTTCGCCGTGCACTCGATCTCTTTCGTGCCCGAGTTGACGCCGGCGGACTCCGACCAGGTCATGGTTCCGGATCTGGACGCCGTCTACGTCTGCCCTTGGGACAAGACGGTGGCGATCATCTTCGCCGACCTGTTCTGGGAGGATAAGCCCTACAACGTGTGCCCGCGTCAGGCGCTGAAGCGCGCGATCCGGGATGCGGCTGAGGTCGGCTACGTCGGCTATGCCGGCATCGAGCCCGAGTTCATCGTCATGCGCTACGATGAGAACGGCCAGCCCGTGAAGGCGTTCGACGACGACCCCCGCAACGTAGGCGGGCTGCGCCCTCGCAGGCAGGCGTTCGGTTACGATGTCGAGTACTCGCTCGACTCGATGCCGTTCCTACGCGAGCTGATGGACATCCTCGAGGGCCTCGGCTGGAACCTGCACGACGTGGTGGCCGAGGGCGCCTATTCGCAGTTCGAGCTCGACTTCCACTACACGCACCTCCTCGAGATGGCGGATCGCCTTGCCTTCCTGCGCATCCTCCTGAAGGAGGTCGCAAAGAAGCACGGCCTGTTCGTCACCTTCATGCCGAAGCCGACCACCGGAGACTGGCGCTCCGGCGCTCACATCAACTTCTCCCTCCGCTCAATCGACGCGCTGGACAAGAACCTCTTCGAGACCGACGAGGGCGGCTGGTCGGAGGAGTCCCGTCATGCGGTCGGCGGCCTGCTCGCGCACGCCGAGGCGATCACCGCCATCACCTGCCCGACCGTGAACTCCTACAACGGACTGGTGCCGCGGGTCGGCGGCTTCGAAGGAGGCACGGTCACCTGGGCCCCCACCAACATCACCTACGGCTTCAACAATCGCTCCGCCCAGTTCCGGCTTCCACAAAGCCGTCACTGCCTGGAGAACCGCGCCGCCGACATGTGCATGAACGTGTACCTCGCGCTTGCGGTGACGCTCGGCGCAGCGGTCGAGGGCATCGTCCAGAGGACGGACCCCGGCAAGCCGACCGATCGCGACCTCTACTCGATGTCGCGTGAGGAGCTCGATGAGGCCGGCATCCGCCGCCTGCCGCGGAATCTGCTGGAAGCCATCGGCCATCTCTCCGAGGACCCGCTCATGAAGAAGGTTCTCGGGCCGGTGATGCTGAAGTCCTACCTCGCCTACAAGAACGACGAGTGGGAGAGGTATCACCAGGCGGTCACCGACTGGGAGGTCAAGGAGTATCTCCGCCTCTACTGAGGGTCCGGTCGCCGCGGCGCGGCGTCAAACCCGCGCCGCGCACCGCCATCTCAATACGGCCCTTCGGGCCCCGCGGCGAAGGAGCCACGATGACGTCGTCGGATTATGAGGTGTTCGACCTTGGCCGGGTCGAGTTGCAGTCAGGCGAGGAGCTTCTGGAAGCGAAGCTTGCCTACAAGACCTACGGAACGCTCAACGCGGACGCGAGCAATGTCGTCGTTCTGCCGACGTTCTACACGGGGACCCACATCCGCAACGAGGGCTTCTTTGGACCGGGGCGAGCCATCGACCCCGCCCACCACTTCGTGGTCTCGATCAACATGTTCGGCAACGGCGTTTCCTCTTCGCCGAGCAACGCGACGGCCCTCCAGGCTGGGCCCCGGTTCCCGGCCGTCACGCTGTCTGACAACGTGCGCTGCCAGCGGCTGCTGCTAACCGAGCGGCTCGGAGTGACGCGCATCGCCCTCGTCGCTGGGTGGTCCATGGCCGGTTGCCAGGCCTACCAGTGGGCGTCGCAGTATCCCGACATGGTGGAGGCGATCGTTCCCTTCTGCGCTTCGGCGCGCGTCTCCCCCCACAACTTCGTTTTCCTTGAAGGCGTGAAGGCGGCGCTTCAGGCGGATCAGGACTGGGCCGGCGGCGACTACGTGCATCCGCCCACGCGCGGGCTCAGGGCGTTCGCGCGGGTCTACGCTGGCTGGGCATATTCGCAGACATTCTACCGTGAGGGGCTGTATCGCCGGATCGGGTACGCGACGATCGAGGACCTTCTCTGCGACTGGGAAGATGATCACGTCCGGAACTGGGATGCGAACGATCTTCTCGCGATGCTCCGCACGTGGCAGGCGGCGGACATCAGCGCCACTTCCGCCTATAGAGGCGACTTCGCGAAAGCGCTGCAGAGCATCACCGCGCGCGCCGTGCTGATCCCGTGCGTTCAGGATCTCTACTTCCCGCCCGCCGACAATGAGATCGAGGCGCGCCACATGAACCGAGCGTCCTTCCGCCCGTTCGACTCGCCGTTCGGCCACTGCGCGCCGAGCCCCGGAAACGATCCGGCGTTCACCCGCTTTCTCGACCAGCAGATCGCCGAGGTTCTCAGGCCCCATTAGGCGGCCAAAAGGTGCTTTTCCTGGCGCGGCGAGCTGCGCTGAGCGCCATGTCGTCAGGCGGCGCTCCCTGAATTCGGCTTTGCGGCTGCGAGGTGGAGTCTCCTCTTAGCGCCGAGCGGGCGCCCTGCGGCGCGGGCGCTCAGCACCTAGCAATACCAGCCCCATTTTTGGGACACTTTTGGGACAAACAGAGCAGCAAAGAGAACAAAAGCGGGGTAGAGAAAAACAAGGAATTGCAGTAGCTTGACCCTCATCGACAACCGCGACGAAGGCCCTTTCCGGCCCTCCGAAGGCAGAGGTCAGAGGTTCGAATCCTCTCGGGTGCGTCACTTCCTGACCCTTGATCGGCATGCGACAGCGCCAGCCTTGATCTGGCCGCGGCGGCTGGGCGCTCTGTCGAGGAGGGCGGTCGGAATGCTATTCTTGAGCGTCGCCGCCTCGCCGATCGCCGTGGCCACGCGAACCCGGGCGGAGCGGCTGTGGCCGAGCGGGGCTCAGCTTCGCCTTGCGATGAAGTCGATCTCCACCAGAGCGTCGCGGGCGAGGCCCGTGACGCCGACGCAGGTGCGGGCGGGTCGCCGGTCGGGCGGGAAGTAGGAGGCGTAGACGGCGTTCATCGCCGCGTAGTCCTCCTTGAAGCGCGTGATGACACGCGGGCCTGCACCACGTGCTCAAGGCCGAGCCCCATCCCGTTCAGCACGAGGATCAGGTTCTCCATCACACGCGCTGTCTGGGCCTCGACGCCCTCCGGCAGCGGCTTTGCGTCGTCGTCCGGCCAGGTCGGCATCTGGCCGGTGACGAACACCCAGCCGTCCACCTCGACCGCGTGAGAGAACGGCGCGACCGGGGTCGGGGCGTCGGGGATCATGAAGAACAGGGGTTCGGACATCGGGCCTCTCCAAAGCGTCGCACGCTGCGCCCAAGGCAAGCGTCAGGCCAGCGGCCGGCGCGCCTCGCCATCGCGCTCCGCAAGCCCGAGCGCCACGAGGTTGTCCCGCAGCGTCCGGTAAGCGTCCTCGATGTGCCGGCGGAGAACCGCCGAGGCTCCCGCGGCGTCACCCGCGATCGCGGCCTCTGCGATCTCGGCATGGTCGTCGGCGATCCCCATACCTCCTACACCGATCGCTTCGTGGATCTGATCGGCGAGGGTTTCGATTGCGCGATCCGGGTCGGCTATCTGCCCGACTCCAACCTGATCGCCCGGCGCGTCGGCCCGATGTTCGCAAGGTTCGTCGCGAGCCCGGGCTACATCAAGGCGCACGGCTCGCCGGAGACCCCCGAGGAGCTCGTCGCCCATCAGGCCCTTCTGCAGGGCACGGAGGCCTGGCGGCTGATGGATGGCGATGCGACCATCACCGTGCAGCCGGGGGGCGGTTCAAAGCCGATAATGGCGCAGCCCTCGTGGCCGCCGCGGTGGCGGGGCTCGGCGTCGCGGCCCTCCCCGACTGCCTCATCCACGAACATGTGGCCTCGGGCGCGCTCGTTCCGGTCATGCGGCGCCATCCGCCGCCTCCCGCGGGACTTTATGCCGTCCGCCCTCCTGGACCGCATCCTGCGCGGAAAATCCGGGTGCTGACCGAACTCCTGCTCGAGCAGTTCGGAAATCCGCCGCATCTTGCGAACGTCGGCGCTGAAGCGCCGGCGGCGCGCGTCTGGGAGGCGGTCTGAGGTCGGCGTCGGCCTGGCGTCGTCACGAAGCCGCGCTCGGCGGCCCGAACCCCCGCGTTCAATAGGACGCCCGCGGACGCGCCGTCTCGGCGACGTCCGCGGGCGGCGCGGTTCAGCTCTTCACGAAAGCCAGCAGATCCGCGTTCAGCACGTCCGCGTTCACCGTCAGCATGCCGTGTCCGTAGCCCGGGTAAGTCTTGAGCTGGCCGTTCCTCAACAGCGGGGCCGAAAGCCGGGCGCTGTCGTCGATCGGGACGATCTGGTCGTCCTCGCCATGCAGAACCAGCGTCGGGACCGAAATGGCCTTCAGGTCCTCAGTCTGGTCGGTCTCGGAGAAGGCCTTGATGCCGTCATAGTGGGCCTTCGCGCCACCCATCATGCCCTGACGCCACCAGTTCTGGATCACGCCCTGGTCGACCTTCGCGCCGGGCCGATTGAAGCCGTAGAAGGGGCCCGACGGCACGTCGAGGAAGAACTGGGCGCGGTTGGCAGCGAGCGCCGACCGGAACCCGTCAAACACCTCGATCGGCAGGCCGCCGGGGTTGTTCGCGGTCTTCACCATCAACGGCGGGACGGCGCTGACGAGCACCGCCTTCGCCACGCGGCCCTTCGGCTCGCCATGCCTCGCCACGTAGCGAGCGACTTCGCCGCCGCCGGTCGAATGGCCGATATGGACGGCGTTGCGGAGGTCGAGATGATCCGCGACCGCCGCGGCGTCGGCCGCATAATGATCCATGTCGTGGCCGTCGCCGACCTGGGCGGATCGCCCATGGCCGCGCCGGTCATGCGCCACGACGCGGTAGCCCTTCAGCAGGAAGAACAGGACCTGCGCGTCCCAGTCGTCGGAAGACAGAGGCCAGCCGTGGTGAAACACGATCGGCTGCGCGTCCCGGGGGCCGAGATCCTTGTAGAAGATCTGGACGCCGTCCTTGGTGGTCACGAAATTGCCAGTCATGGTCTTTGCTCCTTGCTTGCTCGGGCGCGATCCGCCCTCGGTTTCAGACGCGGTCGCCGCAGACGTCATCACGATCGCAGCGCCAGCGGCGGCCACGATCACCGAGCGTCTGGTCAGCCCAGTTGCTTCACCCGTTGCTGCCGTCCTCACGGCGCTCTCCCTTCGTGACGCGACGTCCGCAACGGTGGCCCGGAAGAGCTCCCGTCCGCCTCGGCGAGGCGCGTCGCCTTGTCGTGAGGGAATATGGACGGGAGCATCCGCCGGCAGGATTGGCGAGATCGACAGAGTTCGGGGCATAACTGACAAATGACGACGCGAGGGCCGATCGCCGAAATCGGCGTCCTGATCTATCCCGGCGCGCAGCTTGGCGCGGCCCACGGGCTGACCGACCTGTTCTCGGTCGCGAACCTGATGGCGCAGCGGCGTTACGGCGAGAAGGCGGCGGCGCTGCGCTTCAGCCAATGGAAGCCGGGCGACGACGTCCAGCCTATCGAACGCGTCCTCGACAGCCATCCGGGTCTTGCCGGCGACCCGGACTTCATCGTTCTTCCCCCGGCGGTCGTCGCGCCCATCACGGCGGAAGATGCGGCGCCGCTCGCATTGTGGCTGCGCCGCAAGCACGACGCCGGCGCCACGCTCGCGTCGGTCTGCGCCGGCGCCTTCCTGCTC
This sequence comes from Hansschlegelia beijingensis, assembly GCF_045505405.1. GTDB lineage: Bacteria > Pseudomonadota > Alphaproteobacteria > Rhizobiales > Methylopilaceae > Methylopila > Methylopila beijingensis_A. The sequence continues at coordinate 50,441 of NZ_JBJKEX010000001.1, forward strand.
GGCGAAACCGGTCTTCTGGAGAACCGCTCCGCCACGACCCACTGGTTCTACGCCAACGACTTCGCAGAGCGCTTTCCAAGCGCTCGGATGGAGATCGACAGGCTGGTGATCGACGACGGAGACTTGATCACCGCCGGCGGGATCATGGCCTGGACGGATCTCGGCCTGAAGCTCGTCGACCGCCTGATGGGCCCGACCACGATGCTCGACACCGCGCGCTTCCTGCTGGTCGACCCGCCCGGCCGCGAGCAGCGCCACTACAGCGTCTTTTCACCGAAGCTGCGCCACGGCGACGAGGCTGTCCTGCGGGTCCAGCACTGGCTGCAGGCGACCGGCGCGCGCGAGGCCACTCTCGCCGCCATGGCCAAGAAGGCCGGTCTGGAGCCGCGCACCTTCCTGCGCCGCAAGGCCACCGGGCTGAAGCCGACTGAGTACTGCCAGCACCTTCGGGTCGGAAAGGCGCGCGAGACGCTCGAGGCGACGACCCGCACCGTCGAGCAGATCGCCTGGGACGTCGGCTATGAGGATCCCGGCGCCTTCCGCAAGATCTTCATCAAGGTGACGGGCCTGAGCCCCAGAGACTATCGCCAGCGCTTCGGCTTGGCGCGCCTTCACGGCGCCGCCGAGCCGCCGTAGGCCCAGCGCGGATGCCGGGCACGACGATGGCGGCTTCGCGGTCGTCGGACGACAGACGGCGCGAGCGACTGCGTTGGATGCGTTGCGGTGACGATCATGCCGAGCACACCCCGGATCCCCGCTATGCGCCTTCGCGCAAAGGCCTCGAGGTTGCTCTGAGACGACAATCGACGTCGGAGAGTGGGCCATGCTCCGGCGCCCGCTGGTTCATGCCTTGCGACTTGGAGCCAGCCCGAGTCTGGCCAAAGCCGCCGCGACTTCCGACTTCATGGTGAAGGTGCTGGAAGCGTCGTCGAAATCGGCGAGGATTCCCGAGTAGAAGGCGCCGTCGCGCCGTTCGGAGGCTGGCGCAGGCCAGAGGTAGATCGACCTGTTGAAGCACATCGTGCCGAAGTGCAGGTGCCAGCTCTGGCCGTCCCAGCCCATCGCCCTGCTCAAGGCGGTTGAGGTCGAGCCGGGGTTATCAAGCAGAGCCTGGATGAGCCTTGCCTCTGCCTCGGTCATCGGACGCGCAGTGAAGGCGCGCGCGACCCTTTCCGCCGCATCGAGACCGCGAAGCTCGCTGAGCAGGGCGTCTCGCTCCTGCGTCGCCTGATCGTCCAATGCGCTGACCAGCGCCTGCGCGGCCGCTTTCTGAGCGGCGCTTCCAGTCTGAAGCCACGTCTCCGCATTCGCGCGCATCTGGCCGCGCTTTTCGGGGCCCGCGGACGGGATCGAGGCGAGGATCTTGTCGATGTTCAGGCTCATGAAAATCAACCTGTGGATGAGATAGGATCGCCTACCCGGCCGTCGCGCGCGCCGCGCCTGCATGAATAGACTGGCGCTTGATTCATGCGCCGGCTTAGCATCTGGCGGCAAGGAGCGTTGGCATGCGGAAGCCGCAATCAGTTCAGAGCCTGACCGAGTTCGGCCGCACGCGGCTCTCCAACACCTTCTTCATGCGGGACTTTCTGTTCTCCGAGATCGCCGCGATCCATGGCTTCGCAAACATCCCGGATGATCCGGATCTGGCGATCACCGTTGGCAAGCGTCTCTGCGAGGAACTGCTGGAGCCCATCCAGGACGCCTTCGGCCGGATCGCGGTCCGCTCCGCCTATCGCTCGCCCGAGGTGAACGGCTTCGGCGCCCAGCAGATGCTGGCTGGAAAGACCGGCTACAATTGCGCCTCCAACCAGAAGAACTTCGCGGGCCACATCTGGGACGTCCGAGACGAGGACGACTGCATGGGCGCCACGGCCTGCGTGGTGGTTCCGGCGTTCTGGGACCGGTTTCAGCAGCCCGGCGACTGGCGGAAGCTCGCCTGGTGGATACATGACACGCTGCCCTATTCCGACCTCGAGTTCTATCCAAAGTACTTCGCGTTCAACATCACCTGGCATGAACGTCCGACGCGGCGGATCTCGAGTTTCGTCGAGCCCAAGGGCGTCCTCACCAAGCCGGGCATGGACAATCACGGCGGCAGCCATCAAGAGGAATGGGCGGCGATCTTCGATTGACGCGTTTGCCGCGCCCGCGGCGAGAGCGCCGAGTAGCGGCGCTCATACGCGGGCTCCACCAGACTGCAGCGCCACCACCAGAACCTGCGTCTTCGCAGACAACATTGTCGTCCGCTCTGGCGTCCAACCCCTCCGCCACGTCCCAGACTGCCTGGCATCGAAGGCGGGGTCACCTCCCCGCGTCCGGGCTGAGGAAGCATGAACGCTGCAGCGCCCGCGAAAAGTGCACGTGCCCGACAATATCAAGGAGGCCGAGGGGCCCGAAAGCTTCGCGCGTCTATGCCCGCGACCTTCATGCGTGAGGCGAGCGTCGTGGGCTTGACGCCGAGGCGCTCGGCCGCGCCTCCCGGTCCGGACACGCGGCCGCCGCTCGCCTCGAGCGCGGCCAGCATGGCGTCACGGTCGCGCGCCCGCCGATCGAGTTCGGAGAGGATGCTTCCCGTCGCGCGGGCGCCGCGCTCGACCGGAGCAGACGCACGGACCTCGACGGGCAGATCGATCTTCAGCCGCCCGTCGCGGGCGAGGATGATCGCCCGCTCGATGACGTTCTCGAGCTCGCGCACATTGCCGGGCCATGAGTAGGCGCAGAGCCGGCGCATGTCCCCTTCGCTGAGCGCGGACGTCGATCCGCCTCTCCGATCCAGCCGGTTGAGGATGTGAAGCGCGAGCAAGGGTATGTCCTCCGGCCTCTCCCGAAGCGGCGCGGAGTGGATCGGAAAGACGTTGAGCCGGAAAAACAGGTCGCGGCGGAAGGTTCCGCGGCGCACCTCCGCCTCGAGGTCTCTGTTGGTCGCCGCGATGATGCGCACGTCGACCGCACGCGTCCTTTCCTCGCCGATGCGCTCGATCTGGCCCTCCTGCAGCACCCTGAGGAGCTTGCCCTGCTGCTCCAGCGGGATCTCGCCGACCTCGTCGAGGAAAAGCGTGCCGCCGGAGGCGAGTTCGAAGCGGCCGACCCGGTCGCGCAGCGCGCCCGTGAACGCTCCCTTGGCGTGGCCGAAGAACTCGCTTTCGAACAGTTCGCGCGGGATCGCGGCGCAGTTGACGCGGATCATCGGACGGTCGCGGCGGTCGCTCGCGTCGTGGATCGCGCGCGCGATCAGCTCCTTGCCGGTGCCGGATTCGCCGGTGATCAGAACGGTGGCGTCGGTCGGCGCGACGAGCTCGACCTGCCGCAAGGTGGTCTCGATCGCGGCGCTCTTGCCGATGATCCCGCGATGCCGGCCCTCCAGCCTGATCTCCTCCTGGAGATAGGCGTTCTCGAGCTCGAGTCTTTCCCGAAGAGCGTCGACCTCCGCCAGCGCCGCCTTCAGCTTGGCGTCGGCCTCGCGGCGCTGGCCGATGTCGCGGAACACCACGACGGCTCCGACCACGACGCCCCGGTCGCGGATCGGCGTCGAGGTGTATTCGACCCACAGCGGGGTTCCGTCCTTCCGCCAGAACACCTCGTCGGTGACGTTGTGGACGGCGCCGTCGCGGAAGGCCGCGTAGATCGGGCAGTCGTCGTTGGCGTAATGCGCGCCGTCCGCGTGATGGTGATGAACGGTCGCATGCATGTTGCGGCCGACCAGCTCCTCCGCTGTCCAGCCCAGCATGCGTTCCGCGGCCGGGTTGAGGAAGGTGGTCGCGCCCTCGGCGTTCACGCCATAGACGCCCTCGCCAGCGGCCTTCAGGATGAGCTGGTTCTCGCGCTCCACCTCCTGAAAGAAGCGCTCGACCCTGCGCCACTCCGCGATGCCGTCGCGGATGTACAGATCGGCCTCCGCGCCGGTCTCGCGCCGGCGGCGCTCGTCGAGATCCGCGAGCGTCAGCAGGATGAGCTCGCGCCCCTCTTCGACGATCCGCACGCCTTCGTATTCGAGGCGAAGCGCGCGATCGTCCGCAGCCTTCGGAGTGAGCGCGCGGGTCCAATGGCGGCCGAGCGTCAGCACCGCGTCGGAGAACACGACAAGCGCCGGCCGCTGACCGGGATGGAGCGCCGCGAAGGAGGCGTCGATCAACGCGCCGCGGTCGATGCCCAGCAGGCGCGACGCGGCGAGATTGGCGTCGAGCACCCGGTCCGCAAGAGCGTCGACGAGCAGCGTCGGGTTGGCCGCCGCCTGAAAGGCGCGCTCGGCGAGCCGCCCCGTCTCGCCGCTGCCGGCCAACGACATTTCGTTACTTCCCCCGGAAATTTCGTGAGTCACGATATTTCGTCATCGCGGCTGGAGGCAAGCACCACGAGATTCTCTGAAACCCAACGCCCCTCCCGCGGCTGGCACGGCTCCTGCAAGGGTTGGGGCCGAAGCCGCTCTCGGGGGAGCCATACGATGACGCTGTTCACCGATCCGTTCGACGCCCGTCACCGTCTCACGAGCGGCTGCGCCTGCGGCCGTCATGCAAGTCAGGCCGACCATGAGGCCGACCCGGCCGCGTCGAGCGAGGCGCACGCCCGCGGAGCCGTCGAAGGCGCGGTGATGCGCGCGCTGTTCCCCCACGACGCCACCCGGCGGGCCTTCCTGACGGCGGTCGGCGCCGGAACCGCCTTCGCCGCGATCAACGCGCTGTTCCCGCTCGCGACCGCGACCGAGGTCTTCGCGCAAGGCCTGAAGCCCGAGAAGACCGACCTCAAGGTCGGCTTCATCCCGATCACCTGCGCCACCCCGATCATCATGGCCAAGCCGATGGGCTTCTATGAGAAGCAGGGCCTGAACGTCGAGGTGGTGAAGACCGCGGGCTGGGCGGTGATCCGCGACAAGGCGATCAACAAGGAATACGACGCCGCCCACATGCTTTCGCCGATGCCGCTGGCGATCTCGGTGGGGGCAGGCTCCAACCCGATCCCCTGGACGATGCCGGCGGTCGAGAACATCAACGGCCAGGCGATCACGCTCGCCATGAAGCACAAGGACAAGCGGGATCCGAAGGACTGGAAGGGCATGAAGTTCGCCGTGCCCTTCGACTACTCCATGCACAACTACCTGCTGCGCTACTACCTCGCGGAGCACGGCGTCGACCCCGACAAGGACGTGCAGATCCGCGCCGTGCCGCCGCCCGAGATGGTCGCGAACCTGCGCGCCGACAACATCGACGGCTTCCTCGCGCCGGACCCGGTCAACCAGCGCGCGGTCTATGACGGCGTCGGCTTCATCCACCTGCTTTCGAAGGAGATCTGGGACGGCCACCCGTGCTGCGCGTTCTCGGCGTCGAAGCAGTTCGTCACCGAGATGCCCGGGACCTATCAGGCGCTGCTGAAGGCGATCATCGAGGCCACCGCCTTCGCGCAAAAGCCCGAGAACCGCAAGCAGATCGCGGAGGCGATCGCTCCCACCAACTACCTGAACCAGCCGCAGACGGTCGTCGAGCAGGTGCTGACCGGCACCTTCGCGGACGGGCTCGGGAAGGTCGTGAAGGACCCGGACCGGATCGCCTTCGATCCGTTCCCCTATGAGAGCTTCGCGGTCTGGATTCTCACCCAGATGAAGCGCTGGGGGCAGATCAAGGGCGACGTCGATTACGCCAAGGTGGCGAAGGAGGTGTTTCTCGCGACCGACGCCACCAGGCTGATGGCGGAGGCCGGACTGACGCCGCCCGCCTCGACGACCAAGAGCTTCTCGGTGATGGGCAAGCCGTTCGACGCCTCGAAGCCCGCGGAATACGTCGAGAGCTTCGCGATCAGGCGGAGCTGAGCGATGTCCGCCTCGCTGACCCTACGGGCCGGGCTGCTGTCGGTCGCGATTTTCGCGGCCTTCATCGGCGCCTGGTATCTTGCGACGCTCCCGACGGCCGGGACCGCGGCCAATGTCGACCCCGAATACGCAGCCCTCGTCTCGGGTGCGGCGTCGGAGGGGCAGAAGAGCGCGTTTCCGACGCCGATGGCCGTCGCGAGCACGCTCTGGGAGCATCTGAAGAATCCGTTCTACGTCCGCGGCGCGAATGACCAGGGGGTGGGCATCCAGCTCGCCTATTCCCTGGGGCGGGTGCTGGTCGGCTACGGTCTCGCCGCCCTCGTCGCGATTCCGCTCGGCTTCCTCATCGGCATGTCGCCGCTCGTCTACCGGGCGCTCGACCCGTTCATCCAGATATTGAAGCCGATCTCGCCTTTGGCCTGGATGCCGCTCGCGCTCTACACGATCAAGGACAGCGGGATCTCGGCCATTTTCGTGATCTTCATCTGCTCGCTGTGGCCGATGCTGATCAACACGGCCTTCGGCGTCGCGAGCGTCCGCAAAGAATGGCTGAACGTCGCCGCGACGCTGGAAGTCGGCCCGCTGCGCAAGGCCTTCATGGTGATCCTGCCGGCGGCAGCCCCCACCATCATGACCGGCATGCGGATCTCGATAGGCATCGCGTGGCTCGTGATCGTCGCGGCGGAGATGCTCGTGGGCGGAACCGGCATCGGCTACTTCGTCTGGAACGAGTGGAACAATCTTTCCATCGGCAACATCATCACCGCGATCTTGCTGATCGGCCTCGTCGGCATGGCGCTCGACCTCGCGCTCGCCCGCACGGCCCGCCTTGTGGCGTATCGGGAGTGAGCGGGATGACCGAAAAGCCCCTCATCTCCATCGAAGCGCTGGCGAGGCGCTATCCCAAGCATGGCGGCGGCGAAACCACCGTGTTCGAGGACGTCTGGCTGCCGATCGCCAGGGGCGAGTTCGTCTGCCTGATCGGCCATTCGGGCTGCGGCAAGACCACGATCCTGAACGTGCTCGCGGGTCTCGACCAGCCTTCCGCCGGCGTCGTCATCGTGGACGGCCGCGAGATCGCCGGGCCCAGCCTCGACCGGGCGGTGATCTTCCAGGGGCACTCGCTGCTGCCCTGGATGTCGGTGATGGGCAATATCGCGTTCGCGGTGAACTCGCGGCGTCCGGACTGGTCGAAGGACCGTGTGCGGGCGCACTGCCAGAAATACATCGACGTCGTGCATCTCACGGGCTCGGAGCACAAGAAGCCCGCGGAGCTCTCGGGCGGGATGAAGCAACGCGTCGGCATCGCGCGCGCGCTCGCGATCGAGCCCAAGATGCTGCTCATGGACGAGCCGTTCTCGGCGCTCGACGCGCTGACGCGCGGCAGCCTTCAGGACGAGGTCCGGCGCATCTGCACCGAGACCGAGCAGACCGTGTTCATGATCACGCATGACGTCGACGAGGCGATGCTGCTCGCAGACAAGATCGTGCTCATGACCAACGGCCCGCACGCCAAGATCGCCGAGATCGTCGAGAACACGCTGCCGAAGGACCGGAGCCGGACCAACATCCACAAGCACGCGAACTACTACGCGCTCCGAAACCATCTGCTCGACTTCCTCGTCACCCGCTCGAAGGCGTTCAGCGCCGAGAGCGACGCCAACGGCTACGATCCGAGGAAACCTCCGATCGTGCGCCCAGGCGCAAGACCTGTCGCGGTCGAGACCGGCCCGCCGGAACCCGGCCACGCCGCATCCGCCTGATCGACCCGTCCTGAACCTAAGCCTAGGAGATCTGCGCCATGACCCGCGCCGAAGTGACCGAACTCGTGCTTTCGCAGAAGCGGATGAAAGGACTGAGCTGGAAGGAGATACACGAGAAGGTCTCGATCTCGACTTCGCAGATCGTGATCACGGCGGCCCTCCTCGGGCAGATGCGGCTTGAGCCGAACGAGGCCGCCAAGGCCGCCGAACTGCTGGATCTTCCCAAGGAGGCGGAGATCCTGCTGACGGAGATCCCCTACCGGGGCTCGCTGACCGAGGTCCCGCCGACCGACCCGGTGATCTACCGCTTCTATGAGCTTGTGATGGTCTACGGGACGACCTGGAAGGAACTGATCGCCGAGGAGTTCGGCGACGGCATCATGTCGGCGATCGACTTCGACATGACGATGGAGCGGCAGCCCGACCAGAAGGGCGACCGCGTAAAGCTCCAGATGTCGGGGAAGTTCCTAAGCTACAAGCGCTACTAGAAGAGGCTTGAGCGCGCCCCCAGGGGCGCTCTTCAGCTGACCGCGGATGAACTCAGCGCTCGTGATCTCTCGCCGCCCCCAATCGGCACGCCAATTGCCTGTCCTTTACTTTCCGAAAATCCGGATCCTGCCGCGGGCAGGCAAGCGAGGTATTATGAACCGCCGTAAAGTCTTGTCCGCCGGCGCGCTGGGCGCGGTCGCTTCTCTGGCCGCGCCTGCGATCGCGCGCGCTCAGCAGACCTTCTCCTGGAAGATGACCAACGCCTATGGGCCCGGCACGCCGCTTTACGTCTCCGGCCCGGGCAGCCCGACCCATTTCTGCGAGCTCGTGAAGGAGATGTCGGGCGGCCGGCTCACCATCCAGCACTTCGCCGCCGGCGAGTTGATCCCGGCGCTGGAAGGCTTCGACGCCTGCTCGGCCGGCACCGTCGAGATGAACGCCGCCAACTCGTATTTCTGGGCAGGCAAGGTTCCGGCCGCCCAATTTTTCACCACCGTTCCGTTCGGGCTCAACTTCCAGGGGCAGAACGCCTGGATCTATCACGGCGGCGGGCTGGCGCTGTGGGAGGAGCTCTACAAGCCGTTCAATCTCGTGCCCATGCCCATGGGCAACACTGGCGTGCAGATGACCGGCTGGTTCCGCAAGCCGATCGAGAAGATCGAGGACTTCAAGGGCCTCAAGATGCGCATCCCGGGGCTGGCCGGGAAGGTCTATGCGCAACTCGGCGTCGACGTGAAGCTGCTTCCCGGCGGCGAGATCTTCCCGGCGCTGGAGCGCGGCGTGATCGACGCGGCGGAGTTCGTCGGCCCGTACCAGGATCGCCGGCTGGGCCTGCAGAAGGCCGCCAAATACTACTACACCACCGGCTGGCACGAGCCGAACAACGTCACCGAGCTGACGATCAACCAGGCCGCATGGGACTCGCTGCCCGATGACCTGAAGGCCGTCGTCCGAAGCGCGGCCGCGGCCTGCAACACGATCAGCCACACCTGGTGCGAGGCCACCAACGCCGAGGCGCTCGACGATCTCGTCAAGAACCAGGGCGTGATCGCCGGCCCCCTGCCCAAGGACGTCGTGGAGGGATTGCGCG
>NZ_JBJKEX010000200.1:0-5498 GCF_045505405.1 Hansschlegelia beijingensis
CGATCGCTGTAGCTCCGCTCGAACGGCGTGCGTCGTCTTGGCGCTCCCGTGAAGAACTTGGCCCATAGCGCGTCCCTCTCTGACGGCAATAAAGATACGCCATCACACCGTGGGACTAAACACCTAGTGCTCAGGTCCATCGCTGCGATCTCCCGGACCAGGTAACAACGTCGTTCTGGTGGGCGGTCCCGCCGCAGCCATGACTGCATGTCGCTCGTGGCGGTCAGCGTCCAGGCGGTCAAATGGGTCCTCTTCCAAAAATTGATCGAGCGCAAAGCCGCGTCCTGTTTCCGGTCGTAGAACGATGAATTCTGCCGGAGCAGGGCGTCAGCCAATATCGCGAGCGATGTTGAGCCGCCTGTCTCGATCCAGGAAAACAAAGGAGAAAGCGCGATGCCGTCACCGAGGGAAACCCGAAGGATTTATGAGGCCGGCTCGCATCTGATGCCCGCCATTCATCAAGCCCAAGATTGGCCCTACGAGGTGCCGCACACTCTATACGAGGCCTATATCTGGCCCACGCATGATGTCGGCGGGCAGCCCTACGCGCCTCAAATATTCGAGGAAAAAGAGGACGAGGAGTGGGAGAACAACGTCTACATCACCTGCGAGGTCCTCGGTTTCAGGGGCATGTGGAACGCCGAAGAACGGCGCCGCCGCTACGCCAACGATATTGGCCTGACCCTCTATTACGGCTTCCCCTATAACGCGCGCTGGATCTGGGGCGCCGCGAAGATGCTCGTCGACAAGAACTATGTGTCGCTGCTCGAGCTGCAGGGAAAGATAGCGGAGATCCGGGAAAGGCTGGGAGTGAATTCCAACCGCCGAGGTCACGCTCCGTCGAACATCAACCACGGCGACACGACCCAGATTCATACCGGAACCGGGAAGTCCCCATCCGGCAAATACATCGACTATGGGCCTACCCCTCCCTGGGAACCCACTGGCGAGGTCCAGCCTGCCCGCTTCAAGGTCGGCGACCGCGTTCGCGTGAAGGACTTACCGGCGATATTCTACACCCGGACCCAGATGTATGTCCGGAACATGACCGGGACGATCGCTGCTCTGACATACCCGGACCTGGTTCCCGCCGACGAGGCCTGGGACCGCTACGACGCTCCTCAGGAGCAGTATTACATCGTCCGGTTCCAGCAGAAGGATCTTTGGGCGGAGTACCCGTTCGAGAACGACACCCTTCAGAGCGAGTACCCGGACATGTGGCTCGAAGCTGCGGACTGACCGAAGCATTCGACCTAGCCATAGGAGCAGGACATGGCAGATAAACATCAAGATGGCGGCCACAACCATTCGGGAGACCATGGTCACGACCATGCGGCGGCGCCCATGGTCGATGAGATCTCCGACTTCGAAATTCTCGAGCTGGCCGTCCGCGAGCTAGCGATCGAGAAAGGCCTGTTCACCGCCGAAGATCACCGCGCGTTCTCCGAGTGGAACGACGCAAGATCGCCGGCCGCGGGCTCACGCATGGTCGCGAAGGCCTGGACCGACCCGGCGTACAAGGCCCGGATATTCGAGGACCCCCTGAACGCCAGCAAGGAGGTCGGGGTCGACTGGAGCGAGCCGTCCGGCTTCGGGACCACAAGCGACTACATGCACCTGACCGTGCTTGAGGATACGCCGACGCTGCATCATGTGATCGTGTGCACCCTCTGCTCATGTTATCCGCGGCCGCTGCTTGGGCACTCGCCGTATTGGTACCGCGCGCCCAACTATCGTCGCCGGATCGTCCGCTGGCCGCGCGAAGTCTTGGCGGAGTTCGGATTGATCGTTCCGCCCGAGGTCGAGCTGCGGGTGGAGGACTCCAACGCGAAGAGCCGCTTCATGGTCCTGCCCGTGAGGCCCGAGGGCACCGAGGGCTGGACGGAGGATCAGCTCGCCGAGATCGTCACCCGCGACACCATGATCGGCATCGCCATGCCGAAGCCCGGCAGGACGACGGACGGTCCTCGGCCGATCCATAGGGCCAGCCGCCCGGTGCATAGCGGCGGCAGGCCGACGGAGGCTCCACAATGAGCGGGGAGAGCGTCGGCATCCAGGAGCAGACCGAAGGTCAATACGTCGACCTTCGCCGCATCGATCTGCTCGAGTCCATACAGGACGAGGATCAGACCTGGGCGAAGCTTGCGCCGCGTTGGTGCGTCACCAATCCGGAGCCGCCATGGAAGGTGTGCCTCGACGCGACCTGCGACTGTCTGTCGGCGGGCGGGGCTCTTGATAACCTCGAGCGACGGCACGCCGAGGACGAGCTCGAGACGGTTTACAGCGCGATTCCGAATCCGGAACGCCAGCTTCTGACGCTCGCTCACATCATGGTCAGCCGCGGCCTTCTGACCGAAGAGGAGCTCGCCCGCCAGATCAGCGCCGTACGAGCGCGGCTCGAAGCTCTTTAGGACTCGAAGCTGTCTGATGACAGCGGCAATAGAGGTAGATAGGTCATGGCAATACATAGATCTCACGCGATACGCTTCGCATGCGCAGGGCCTCTCCTTCTGGCCGGCACCAACGCGGCGCTCGCCCACCACGCGATGGGCGGTCTGCTTCCGCAGACTTTCGGACAGGGCATGCTTTCCGGCCTGGCGCACCCGGTGATCGGAATGGACCACTTCGCATTCGTCGTCGCCGTCGGCATTACGGCGGCGCTTGCCGGGCGCGTCTGGGGGCTCACGCTCCCGTTCATTGGCGGGACCCTGGCCGGATGTCTCATCCATCTCGTGGGCGTCACGCTGCCGGTGGCCGAACTGGTCATCGCCGCGACGGTGCTCCTGCTCGGCGCCATCATCGCCACGAACCGCGAGCTTCCCGCGCTCATGCTCGGCGTTCTTTTCGCCGGCGCCGGGCTCTTTCATGGGTGGGCCTACGGCGAGTCGATCTTCGGCGCCGAGCAGACGCCGCTCATCGCCTATGTCGTCGGCTTCACGCTGATCCAGCTGGTCGTGGCGGTGCTCTCCGGTTTCGTCACGCGCTGGGTGATCGACAGCGACGCTGCGCGTCGGATGAATGTGCGCCTGGTGGGCGCAGCCGTCGCGGGCATGGGGCTGGTGCTGTTCGTCGGACATGTCGAAGGCGTCCTGTTCGCAGGCATCAAGTGACCGCAGCGGCGCAGGCCGAATTCGAGTTCGACGAAGAAGATACGTCCCCGTTCCGGCAATGAGCTCGGGCCCATCGCCGGAACGAAAGATCAGCAGTGCCTTGGCGTCGGGCATAGGCGGCAGAGATCATGCCGTCTTACTGCGAAGCGCGCCGACAACCTCTGGAGAGAGCAGATGGCGAAGTTCGAGAACCGGCTGGCGTGCGTGATCAAGGCGGATGGCACGATCGCCCGAGGCTACATGATCGACAAATGCGAGATGAAGGGCGAAAACGAATACCTGATCACCTGGAAAATCCCGCTCCAGGGCGAGGCCAAGACGAACTTCTCAGGCACGATCGGCAGCGCTATGGAAGAGGATGTTCAGCCCGGCTTCATCACAGTCGGACTGACGCGTGATCCAAGTCAGATGCAGGTGCATACCTATGACGTGAGCGGCAAGCCTGCGCCGCGTCCATTCCACATCGCGTGCTTCAGAGACCAGTAGGACAACAAGCGGGCGAGACAGAGCCGAATGGATCTGCTTGCTCGCACCTACGCCATGAAGCGAAAGCGCGATGTAAGTCAACGGCGTATGCAGCGCTTGCCTTGATCCCAGCCGCATCCGGCTGAAGCCGGAGTTCTCCGCTGGATCCCAGGAGCGCCGGGTGAGCGACGGGCAGTCGCTGAACTGGTCAGGGTTGGGCAGCCGAGCGCCCGTCGCGGGCGAGGCGGGGGGGCATGGGCCGCAGGCCTGACGGGCGCCGGCCTCAGACAGCACAGTGCGCCAGCGCGCCCCTGAGCAAGGGCAGAGGGACGCTACGCCATGGATGACCTCCTGCTACGCGTCATCATTTTCGCAGCGGCTGGTCTGGCGTCCGGCTTCTTCGCGGGCCTGTTCGGCATCGGCGGCGGCACCATCCGCATGCCGATCTTCATCTATGTGTTCCCGTGGCTCGGCGTCGCCCATCCGGTGATGATGCATGTCGCGACCTCGACCTCGATGGCGCTCATCATCCCGAGCGCCATCTCTTCAAGCCGCAAGCACTACAAGCTCGGCGATCTCGACCTTGGGTTCTTCAAGACCTGGGCCATCGGCCTTTTTATCGGCGTCGTCATCGGAGCGATCCTGCTGCCGTTCGGGTCGACCGAGATCCTGCAAGCCCTGTTCTCGATCTATATCATTCTAGTCGGGTTCTACATCGTGTTCAATCATGGGCGTTTCTCCTTCGGCAAGGAGCCGCCGAAGGGCGCAAGGATGGTCGGCGTCTCCTCGGTCGTAGGCTTCATCGCTGCGATGACCGGCACCAGCGGCGGCACGCTGACGACGCCGATCCTCTCGGCCTTCAACATGCAGCTCGAACGAGCGCTGGCGATCTCGGCCGCGACCGGTCTCGTCACTGGCACGGTGGGCGCCGTCGGAGCTGTCATCAGCGGCTGGAGCGCCAAGGATCTGCCGACTTATGCGCTCGGCTATGTCGATGTCGTCATCTTCCTTGTGATGATGCCGACCGTCATGATCGCCGCGCCGATCGGCGTGAGCGTCAGCCACAAGATGAGCGAGAGAGCGTTGCGGCTCACCTATGCGCTTCTGCTCATCGTCATCGGCGTTGATCTTCTGCGGCGTCTCTTCGTCTGACCAGCCCGGCGGCTCGGCCGGAACGGCGCTTGGTAAGAACAATCCTGTGGACGTTAGCGGACGGGCCGGCATACATGGCGACTGCGCCGCTGCGGATCCCCAGTCCATGCAGACGGTTGCTCAGCGGCTTCTGCGCACTGCCCCGCCCGGCGAACATCGTCGATGTCCGCAATCAGGCGGGTGCCTCACTTCCGCTTCTGGCGCCAAGCGGCGGTCGCGCCCGTCGGGAGTTGACCTGAAGTAGCCGCTCGTCCCCTCCGCGATCTGCGCACCCGCAAAGCAATCTCGCGGCCGCGCTTCTCACAGCTCAGAAGGAGCAAGGTTTGTGGACGCCCGCGCTGTCCGCAGCGAGCCGTTCCGCCGATCTGATGAAACGTGCCGTTGACGAGCCCCAACCTCGCGCCCTGCGTCTCGGGTTGGCGCGCTTCGGTCAAGTGGGAGCCAGATCCCGAAGCCACGCGCGGCCGCCAGCGAGCGTCGCCGAATAGACCGCCGCTCCTAGCGCTTCGCCGATCGCAGTGTGCATGCCGGCGAAACGCTCCCGCGGCGCGCCCTGGGGCGACGCCACCACGATGCAGTCGGTGCCTGTGCCCGTGACGAGCGCTCCGTCGCGACGGAAGCCGAGGTCGATGATCGCGGCGGTGCGGGCCTGGGTCGCGATCGAAACGGCCTCGATAAGCGCCGCATGAGCGAGCGGCTTTGAGACATGCACGAGGATGTTGATCGTGCCGACCAAGGCGAGCTCCGTGCGCGCCGGTTGCCCGACGCGCC
>NZ_JBJKEX010000201.1:0-5480 GCF_045505405.1 Hansschlegelia beijingensis
AGCGCCAGCGCGAGCTGGTCGCCGCGCTTGGTGGGCGAGAGCGCGTGCAGCTCGTCGACCACGACCCGCCGCACCGTCTCGAACAGTTTTGCGGCCCCCGGGTCGCCGATCAGCAGCGCGACCTGCTCGGGCGTCGTCAGCAGAATGTCGGGCGGCTGGCGCTTCTGGCGCTGGCGGCGCGAGGCCGGCGTGTCGCCGGTGCGGCCCTCGATCCGGACGCCGAGCCCCATCTCGCTCACCGGCCGCTCGAGATTGCGCGCGACGTCGACCGCGAGCGCCTTGAGCGGCGAGACGTAGAGCGTGTGGATGCCCTCGCTTTCGCCGCGCGGCGCCGCCGCGAGCTCGACCAGCGTCGACAGGAAGCCCGCGAGCGTCTTGCCCGCCCCGGTCGGCGCGATCAGCAGGGAATCCCGCCCGGCCCGGGCATGCGCCAGCAGCTCGAGCTGGTGCGGGCGCGGCGTCCACCCGCGGCCCGCGAACCAGCGCATGAAGCGCTCGGGCAGCACGGCGGCGTTCTGTGGGCGGGGGAGGGCGGTCACAGCGAGAAAGATAAGCGCGCAGGACAGGGAAGGGAGGGGCGGGTTCCTGATCCCTGCTCAAGCGCAGCCTGGGGAGAGTGGCCCGGCGCGCAGCGACGGGTCGGGTGGGCTCTTCGTCGGGCGTGTTGCTTTGCCTTGCGAGCACCCCACCCGGCCGGCTCCGCCGTCCACCCTCCCCGCTGCGAGGGACGGATAGAGGCGCGCCGTCTGTTTCTCGGGCCGCAAAAGCATATCTGTGGGTCAGATGCGCCCCGAAGACCTGCTCTGTCCGAGCCCCAAGGGGCTCTACTGTCCGCCCGCCGATCTGCACATCGATCCGCTCCGCCCCGTGGAGCGGGCGCTGGTCACCCACGGCCATGCGGATCACGCCCGGCCCGGCAACGCCTCCGTGATGGCGACGCCGGAGACGCTCGCCATCATGGCGGCGCGCTATGGCGAGGCGTTCTGCGCGACGCGCCAGCCCGCCGCCTATGGCGAGGTCCATGACGTCGGCGGCGGCGTGAGGGTCAGTTTCCACCCCGCCGGCCACGTGCTGGGCGCCGCGCAGATCCTGCTGGAGTGGAAGGGTTTTCGCGCGGTCGTCTCGGGCGACTACAAGCGCGCCCATGACCCGACGGCGGCCACGTTCGAGGTCGTGCCGTGCGATCTCTTCATCACCGAGGCGACCTTCGGCCTGCCGGTGTTCCGCCACCCGGACGCGGCCGGCGAGGTCGCCAAGCTGCTCGACAGCGTCGAGCTGTTTCCGGATCGCGCGCATCTCGTCGGCGCCTACACGCTCGGCAAGGCGCAGCGGCTGATGAAGCTGCTGCGGCAGGCCGGCTGGGACCGGCCGATCCACCTGCACGGCGCGATGGAGCGGGTGACCGAGACGTACCGGGCGCTCGGAATCGACCTCGGCGAGACGATCCGGGTGATGGCCGCCGACCGGAAGGCGCTCGCCGGCGCGATCGTGCTGTGCCCGCCCTCCGCGCTGCGCGAGCTCTGGGCCCGCAAGTTTCCCGATCCCGTCACGGTCGCGGCCTCCGGCTGGATGCGTGTGCGCGCCCGCGCCCGCCAGAAGGGCGTCGAGCTGCCGCTGGTGGTCTCCGACCACGCGGACTGGGACGAGTTGCGCCAGACCATCCTCGACACCGGCGCCGAGGAGATCTGGGTGACGCATGGCGAGGAGGACGCGCTGGTCCACTGGTGCGGCGCAGCCGGCCTGAAGGCCCGCCCGCTGCGCCTCGTCGGCTATGGCGACGAGGGCGAGGCGGAAGAGACGCCCGCCGAGGAGGATGCGCATTGAGCGCGCTCCCCGCGCCGTCTCGGGCTCTCCGTCATGCCCCGGCTTGTCCGGGGCATCCAGAGCCGGCGCCGGGCTCTGCGCTGGAACATTGGCGCGTCACCAAGCCGGAATGCTGGATGCCCCGGACAAGCCGGGGCATGACGAGGTTCATTCTCGTCCATTCGCCTCTACGGGGCCGCGATCGCGTCGAACAGGTCGTCCCACCGTGGATTGTCGCGTTCGATGAGATTGATTTTCCAATCGCGCGGCCAACGCTTGAGGCGCTTCTCCCTGGTGATCGCTTCGAGAGCGGTCGCGTGCACTTCGAAAAAGACGAGGCGATGCACCCCGTAGCGCTTGGTGAAGCCATCGGCCACACCTTCGCGGTGCTGCCAAATACGCGCTGGGAGATTGCTGGTCACGCCGATGTAGAGGGTGCCATAGGGCCCGCTTGCGAGGATGTAGACGTAGAACTGACGATCCATCGCGAGTTGTCGGTCTGGATGCTCCGGACAAGCCGGAGCATGACGGGCGGAAGCGGGGAGGGAAAGCGGGCATGAACCGCTTCGCCTTCCTGCTCGATCGGCTGGCCTATGAGCCGCGGCGCAACGCCAAGGTGCGGCTGATCGCGGACTATTTCCGGGAGACGCCGGACCCCGAACGCGGCTGGGCGCTGGCGGCGCTGACCGGCGCGCTGTCGTTCCGGCACGCCAAGCCCGGCCTGATCCGCGGCCTGATCATGGAGCGCACGGACCCGGTCCTGTTCGGCCTGTCCTACGACTATGTCGGGGACCTTGCGGAGACGGTCGCGCTGATGTGGCCCGGAGAGCCGCGCGCCAACCGCGTGCCGCCGCTGTCCGAGATCGTCGAGGGGCTGACCTCGACCGCCAAGATCGACCTGCCGCGCAGGCTCGCGGCCTGGCTCGACGCGCTCGACGAGGTCGGGCGCTGGGCGCTGCTCAAGCTCATCACCGGCAGCCTGCGGATCGGCGCCTCGGCGCGGCTCGCCAAGACCGCGGTCGCGGCGCTCGGCGACCACAAGCCCGACGAGATCGAGCTGGTCTGGCCCGGCCTCGAGCCGCCTTACGAGGAGCTGTTCGCCTGGGTCGAGGGCCGGGGCGAGAAGCCGTCCGCGCTGGACCCCGCGCCGTTCCGGCCGCCGATGCTCGCCCATCCGCTGGAGGACGCGGATTATCGCGCCTTCGATCCGGCGGAGTTCGTGGCGGAGTGGAAGTGGGACGGCATCCGCGTGCAGGCCTCGGCCGGCCGGGACGAGGAGGGCCGTCACGTCGCGCGGCTGTGGAGCCGGTCCGGCGAGGACGTCTCCGGCGCCTTTCCGGACCTGATCGAGGCGCTGACCTTCGACGGGGCGATCGACGGCGAGTTGCTGGTGCTGCGCGAGGGAAGGGTGCAGAGCTTCAACGTGCTGCAGCAGCGGCTGAACCGCAAAAGCGTCACGCCCAAGCTGATCGCCGAGTTCCCGGTCCACATCCGCGTCTACGACCTGCTGGTGGAGGGCGGGGAGGACCTGCGCGAGAAGCCGTTCATGGAGCGGCGGGCGAGGCTCGAGGCGTTCATCGCCCGGGAGCAAAACCCCCGCGTCGACCTTTCGCCGATGGTGCCGTTCGCGGACTGGGACGAACTCGCGGCGGCGCGGCTCGATCCGGCGTCGGCCGGGGCGGGGGACGACTCCGCGGCCGTCGAGGGGCTGATGGTGAAGCGCCGCGACGCGCCCTACGTGGTGGGCCGGCCCAAGGGCCTGTGGTTCAAGTGGAAGCACGACCCGATGACGGTGGACGCCGTGCTGATGTACGCCCAGCGCGGGCACGGCAAGCGCTCCTCCTTCTATTCGGACTACACCTTCGGCCTGTGGACCGAGGACGACGCGGGGCCGCAGCTCGTGCCCGTCGGCAAGGCCTATTTCGGCTTCACGGACGAGGAGCTGGTCGAGCTCGACCGCTTCGTGCGCAAGCACACGATCAACCGGTTCGGGCCGGTGCGGGAGGTCTCGCACACCGAGGAGCTCGGGCTCGTCCTGGAGGTCGCGTTCGAGGGCGTGGCGCGCTCCGCCCGCCACAAGTCCGGCGTCGCGATGCGGTTTCCGCGCGTCGCCCGGATCCGCTGGGACAAGCCGCCCCACGAGGCCGACCGGCTGGAGACGCTCGAGGCGCTGATCGACCTGCGGGGCGCCGCCCGAACCTCCTAGAACAGCACGAAGATCAGGCCGGCCAGCGCGAAGCCCATCAGGCTGATCAGCGTCTCCAGCACCGTCCAGGTCTTCAGCGTGGTCTTGAGGTCCATCTCGAAGAACCGGCCGACCAGCCAGAAGCCGGAATCGTTGACGTGGCTCGCGATCACCGAGCCGGCGCCGAGCGCGATCACGATCGCGGCGCGGTCGACGCCGACATAGCCGGCGGCCTCGACGGCCGGCTGCACGAGGCCGGCGGCGGTGATCAGCGCGACGGTCGCCGACCCCTGCGCGATGCGGAGCGCTGCGGCGATCACATAGGCGGCGACGAAGATGTGCAGGCCGAGCCCGTCGAGCGCCTGCGAGAGCGCGCCGCCGATGCCGCTCGCGCGCAGGACGCCGCCGAACATGCCGCCGGCCCCGGTGATCAGCGTGATCGAGCAGATCGGCCCGAGCGCCGAATCGACCAGTTTCTCGATCTCCAAGCCGCTGCGGCCCCGCCGCCGCCCGAGCGCGTAGGAGGCCACCAGCACGGCGACGAGCAGCGCGATCGGCGTGGCGCCGAGCCCGCGCGCCACCTGGAACCACTGCGCCTTGCGGTCGAAGACGTCGGCAGCGCCGAGCGCGTCGAGGCCGGTGTTGAGGAAGATGATCGCCAGCGGCAGCAGCAGCAGCAGGATGACGGTGGAGGATTTCGGCGGGTTCGCCACGGTGGCGGCCTGCGGGCCGCCGCTCAGGATGTCCGGGACCTTCACGTCGATCCGGCGGCCGATCCACAGGCCGAACAGGTAGGAGGTCACGTACCAGGTCGGGATCGCGATCACGAAGCCGACCAGCGTGACGAGGCCGATGTCGGACTTGAGCAGTTCGGTCGCGGCGACCGGGCCCGGATGCGGCGGCACGAACACGTGCATGCAGGAGAACGCGCCGGCGGCCGGGATCCCGTAGCGCAGCAGCCCGCCGCCGACCCGCCGCGCGACCGTGAAGATGATCGGCAGCATCACGACGAGGCCCGCGTCGAAGAAGATCGGGAAGGCGAAGATCAGCGAGGCGACGCCAAGCGCGAACGGCGCGCGCTTCTCGCCGAACAAGCGGATCAGGTCGTCGGCGAGCGCCTGGGCGCCGCCCGAGACCTCCACCAGCCGACCGAGCATCGCGCCGAGCCCGACCAGCAGCGCGACGCTGCCGAGCGTGGTCCCGAACCCCGCCAGCAGCGTCGGGACGACTTTTTCGGCCGGGATGCCGGCGACGAGGCCCGTGACCAGGCTGACCAGGATCAGCGCCAGGAAGGCGTGCAGCTTGAAGCGCATGATCAGAACGAGCAGCGCCGCGACCGCGAGCGCCGCGATGATCAGCAGGGGCCCCGCGGAGAGCGCCGGGGCGGCGTCGGCGAGAGACCCGGCGCTTGGAATCGGAAATTCCTAACATAAGCGTTGGGTCACCTGCTGCCGGCGTCACAGCGGCTCGGCGCCAGAAACTGACAGCACGC
>NZ_JBJKEX010000202.1:0-5473 GCF_045505405.1 Hansschlegelia beijingensis
CAAAGCTCATCGTCGGGACCTTGCGCAGCCGCGCACGACCCGGACTGGCCCTGCGTGCAGCGCAAGGTCCCGACGATGAGCTTTGGGCAGGTGTGGTCGGGCCCGCCGCTCGACGACGCCGCCAGCACCTGGCGCGACGACAAGGCCGTCGCCGAGCTGGTGCCCACGATCGTGGCCCGGCGCACGTCGATGGAGGAGGCGAAGGCCGCGATCGCCGATTTCGCCCAGCGCGCGGGCGCGGAGAAGAACCAGAAGCTCTCGCGCCTGTTCGCCGGCGCGTTCGAGGAGCTGAACGATCAGCGCACGCGCATCATCACGGGAATCGAGCGCTATGCGCGCAAGCAGCGCGCGCTCTCCGACAGGATCAAGGAAGAGAGCCAGCGGATCGCCGCGAGCCAGAAAGGCATGGCGGCGCAGATGAGTCCTGAAGGTCAGAAAGACCAGCAGGCGCTCGACTGGGACACTAGGGTCTATGACGAGCGGGCGCAGTCGCTCACCTATGTGTGCGAGACCCCCGTCATTCTGGAGCAGCGCGCTTTCGATCTGGGCCGTGAGATCCAGAGCCATCTCGACTGACGTTCCCCCCATGTCTCGAGAGCGGCTTCGGCCGGATCGACGAATCGTCGCGGGCGGGTTGCTCGCGGCGGCGGCCGCGGCCGCGCTGACGAGCAGGCCGGCTGACGCGCAGATCGCGAGCATGGAGGTGGTCGCGGCGACCAGCGCCGGCGACGGCGACGATCAGCTCGCGCGCGCGATCGCGGAGGGTCTCACCTCCACCCATCTGCTGCCGAGCGCCGGCGCCGCCGCCGCGCCGGGCGAGGACGGCGTCACGGGGTTCAGACAGTTCGTCTCGGGCGCGAGGCCGAAGCCCGGGCTGATGGTCCTCGGCCTCGGCACATTGGGTTCGCTTGTGCTTCAGGAGGCGGATCAGGAACTGGATCGAACCCTCCCCCTCGCCACGATGATCGGGGAGCGACAGCCGGTGATCGTGGCGGCGGATTCGCCGATCCGCACGGTGCCCGACCTTCTCGCCGCGATCCGCGAGGACCAGGGCGCGGTGCGCTGGGGCGGCCGCATGCTGGGAGGAGCCGACCACCAGATCAGCCTGCTCACCACGCAGGCCGCCGGAGGCGACCTCAGGAACGTGAATTATCTCGCCGGGGACTACCGAACCGAGGTGGTCGGCAGGTTGCTGAGAGGCGAGATTTCGGTTGCGACCGGCGGCCTCGCCGACCTCCTCGCGCAGATCCGCGGGGGCACGGTCCGCGCGCTTGCGCTCGCCTCCGATGAGCCGGCGCCGGGCATCGAGATCCCCACCTTCCGCGAGCAGGGCGTGGATGTCGCGCTGCTGCACTGGCGGGGCGTGATCGCCCGGAAGAGCCTCGACCCTGCGCTCGCCGCCCGCTTCTCGGACGCTCTCAAGCAGCTGTCACAAGCCACCGGCTGGCGGCAGCTGCTGAACCAGCGCAGCTGGCAGGACCTCTATGCGCCAGGCCCCCAGTTCGCGGCGTTGCTCGAGCGTGAGCGCGCCCGGATGACGGCGCTGTTCGACGCCGCCGGTCTGCTTTGAGCGCTCCGCCTCGCGGAGAGGCGGCCAACGCACGCCCCTGTCGAGGCAAGCATCGGCCGCTACGTGCTTGCTATTGAGAGACTTCGATCAGGTTATTCTGCTCATCGAGCAGCGGGACATGGAACGACGCCAGGATCTTGTTGATCTCAGCCTGGTTCTTCCTGATGAAGTCGTTCAGCCGATGCTTCCAGTTTTCCTCGCCAGGCCGGATGCCGAAGGTCAGACGGTAAGCCATCGGCGGCCCGCCGCGCTCCTTCACAAGCGGCGTCGCCGCGAGGTCGGGGAGTTTGGCGGCGAAGTATCCGCCGATCGGGCCCCAGAGGACGCCGGCGTCGATCGCCCCGGACTCGACGTCCTTGATCATCGCCTCCGCCGGCGAGTCATAGCGGCGATCCACGGTCAGCGGATACGGCTTGGCCTTCCCCATTAGACCGTACTGGACGAGGTAGCTCGCTGTCGGGCTGCCGGCGATCACGCCGATTTTGGCGTTCTTGAGCTTCGGATCCCCGAGCGTGTCCACGCCCTCGAGCGGGCCGCCCTTCTTCACGATCAGGACAGAGGTGGAGCGGAAATAGGCGTTGGTGTTGAGGTACGGGTCCGCTCCGGAAGGCACGCCGAAGACGACGTCGCAACGCTTGGAGCCGAGGGTCATCCGGTAGAAGCCGGTGGCTTGCGGAAACCAGGTGTAGACGAGCGGCACGCCGAGATCCTTCGAAAGGAGCTCCGCGATCTTGTTCTCGAATCCCTCGCCGGCCTCGTTAGAGAGCGGCATGTCCGCCGGATCAGCGCAGACCCGGAGGGTCGCGCGGTTCACGAGATCGGACGTCTGCGCGGCCGCAGGAGCGGCGGTCCAGTTGGCGACCCCGAGCGCGGCGATCGCCGCGACCGGCCAGCCGCCCATGAAAGCACGTAAATTCATCATCCGAGGCAAGATTCCTCCTGAGCGCCGTCACCGGCGTTTTCGTGCGGGATTGCGACGCGGCAAACCGCTGTAGCGCCTGGGCTCGCCGCCGACCGCTCGCGCCGGCCCTGGAGTGATGCTCTCCGAATGCGGCGCCCTCAAGCCACGGCCCCAGGGCCAGCGGGCCTGACGCTTAGGCGCCACGTTTCCGGCCAGGGTCGCGCACGGCAGGTCGGGTCAGGCGATCAGGCGATCAGGCGCTCCAGCTCTCCGATCGGCGGGCGTTTCTCAGCTCAACCAACCACCTGGCGGCCAATTAGGGAGAGGTCCAGATACGGGAAGACCCGGCCATCGCGAGATGACCGGGTCCCCATTCACCAGAAGTCAGTCGAAACTGACCCCGTCGTTCTGCTTACGAGCTCGGCAGGGCGAACACGGTCAGCTGACCGCCGAGAGCCGTGTAGTTGGCGAGAGCCGCGTAGCCGCCGACCGCGCCGAGGCCGTCGGTCGGGTTGGCGAGACCAGCCGCGAGGCCGATGCCGGCCCAGCCGCCGACGCCCGAGAGGACGGCGATGTGCTGCTTGCCCTTGTGCTCATAGGTCATGACGTTGCCGATGATGCCGGACGGGGTCTTGAACTTGTAGAGTTCCTTGCCCGTCTTGGCGTCGACAGCCTTCAGGTAGCCCTCGAGCGTGCCGTAGAACACGACGCCGCCAGCGGTGGCGAGAGCGCCGGACCAAACGGAGAACTGCTCCTTATTGGACCAAACGATCTTACCCTTCTTGTTGTCCCAGGCGATGAAGTTGCCCATGCCGCCATGGCTGCCCGGCGCGGGGAACATCGACAGGGTCGCACCGACATAGGGCTGACCGGCGGTGTACGAGACGCGGAACGGCTCGTAGTCCATGCAGACGTGGTTCGTCGGGACGTAGAACAGCTCGGTCTCCGGCGAGTAGGCCGCAGGCTGCTGGTCCTTGGTGCCGAGCGCCGCGGGGCAGATGCCCTTGGCGTTCACGTCTTCGCCGTTCTGCTCGGTGGAGTACTTGGCGACGACGAGCGGACGACCGTAGGTCTTGGAGTCCTTGTCCATGTCGATCTTGGTCGCCCAGTTCACGACCGGATCGAACTTCTCGGCGACCAGCAGCTCGCCCGTGGCCCGGTCCATCGTGTAACCGAAGCCGTTACGGTCGAAGTGCGTCAGGAGCTGCCGCTCCTTGCCGTCGATCTTCTGATCCGTGAGGATCATCTCGTTGATGCCGTCGTAGTCCCACTCGTCATGGGGGGTCATCTGGTAGACCCACTTCGCCATGCCGGTGTCCGGATCACGGGCGAACATGGTCATCGACCACTTGTTGTCACCCGGGCGCTGCTTCGGGTTCCAGGTCGAGGGGTTGCCGGTGCCGTAGTAGATCAGGTTCAGCTTCGGATCGTAGGAGTACCAGCCCCAGGTGGAGCCGCCGCCGATCTTCCACTGGTCGCCTTCCCAGCTCTTCAGCGAGGAGTCCTTGCCGATCGGCTTGCCGAGCTGCGTGGTCTTCTCGGGGTCGACGAGCATCTCCTCGTCCGGACCGGTCGAGTAGGCGCGCCAGACCAGCTTGCCGTCAGCGATGTTGTAGGCGCTGATGTGGCCGCGCACGCCGAACTCGGCGCCCGAGATGCCGACGATCAGCTTGTCCTTCACCGGCATGACGGTCGCGGTGTTGGTCTCGCCCTTCTTCGGGTCGCCGTTGACCGCCGACCACTTCTTCTCGCCCGTCTTGGCGTCGAGCGCGACGATCGTCGTGTCGGCCTGGTGCAGGAAGATCTTGCCATCGGCATAGGCCAGACCACGGTTGACCGTGTCGCAGCACATGACCGGGATGACGCTCGGATCCTGCTTCGGCTCGTAGCGCCAGATGATCTTGCCGTTGTCGTTCAGATCGAGCGCGTACACGTTGTTCGGGAACGGCGTGTGCACGTACATGATGTCGCCGATCACAAGGGGCGAGCCCTCGTGGCCGCGCAGAACGCCGGTCGAGAAGGTCCAGACGACCTGAAGCTTCTTGACGTTGTCCTTGTTGATCTCGCTCAGCTTCGAGTAGCGCGTGTTGGCGTAGTCGAGCGTCTGCAGAGCCTGCTGCTTGGGATCCTTCAGGATCGAGGCAAGGTCTTCAGCCGCGAAGGCCGGAAGGCTCAGTGCGACGGAGGCCATCAGGCCGGCCGCGATTGCGACTTTGCGCATTCGTTATTTCTCCCTCTTGTACGCAGTCCGTAGTCAGCCCCTCGCCGGCTCCAAAGCCTTAGAGAAGCGAGCGTTTATTATTGGACTTGCGCCTTCAGCATCGTGTCACGGTTTGCTGGCAAAGCGTTTCGGAAGCATGACCCCCAATCCGCATCCGCATCCCTACGATCCGCCGCCCCTCTTTATGGAGTTCCGCGTAGAAACTGAAGACTGCGGCGGAACGTAGCTCCCTTCCCTAGGGTTCGCAACAGGACTTTAAGACATAAGGACATTATTATGATTTTGCTGCGACTGCGAGCTTATTATATTGCAACGCATTATCTTGAAGTACGTAGATTCCGGCCCATTCCAGCTCGGCCGGAACACAGCGCCCGGTAGCGCTCCAGGCGCGAACTGCCCTCGACAGCGAGGGCTCGGCGGGCCTCCCAGCGCTGCCCCCCGGACGGTCCGTGGACGGCAAACCGTGAGGGTTGCGCCGGCAGGCCCCTCCGTGCGCCGGCTCAGTTCCCCTGAGACCATCCGGCGCGCCGGTCGCCAAATTGAGATGCCCCCGCGGCGCTGATAGTCTCTGCGCCCGAGGCGCATTGGCGTCGCCGCGAACCCGAGCCTCCGAAACTATGAGACCGACCGTCGTAAAACTGGGCGGCAGCCTGATCGAGCATGTCGAGCTGGCCCGGCTGCTCGCCATCGCCGAGCGCCATTCGGCGATCGTGGCGCCTGGGGGCGGCCGCTTCGCCGACGCGGTGCGCGAGGCGCAGGCGAGCCTTGGGTTCAGCGACGC
>NZ_JBJKEX010000203.1:0-5451 GCF_045505405.1 Hansschlegelia beijingensis
GCATGTTCTGCCGCCTCAAAGACTTCCGACGCGTCGCAACCCGCTACGACCGTAACGCCACCAGCTTCCTCGCCGCCGTCCACATCGCCGCGATCGTCAGCTACTGGTTATGAGTCTCGGCCCTAGGTCGTCTCGGTCAGGTGGCCAGTTCTTCCCGTCAGGCTGAAGGTCGGGCGGTGATGATCGCCATCGGAGACTGGGTGTGAGTAATCGCCACATCGCCGAACCCCGCTTTCACCAGAAGGGCGCGATACTCAGCCAGGGAACGCTCGCGGCCGGTCAACATAACCAGCATGTTCAGGTCCATGAGCGGCGCGAGACTTGCCTCGCCCAACTCGCCCAACTCGCCCAACACGAGTTCCAGGATCGCCACCCGGCCACCCGGCGCAATCGCGTTCCGGCAGTTGCGCAGAATGGTGACGCATTCCTCGTCGTCCCAATCGTGGAGGATCCACTTCAGAAGGTAGAGGTCCGCCGAAGGGACGCTTGTGAAGAAATCCCCTGCGACCTTGTCTATCCGCGCACGGATTTGATCCGGTACGTTGGAGAAGGCTTGGCCGTCGATCACGTTCGGCAGATCGAACAACGTCGCTTTCAGGGAAGGATTGGCTTCCAGGAGCGGCGCCAGAAGAGCGCCGCTCGCGCCTCCGACGTCCACGACCCGATCAACCGCGGTTGTGTCGAGAACGCGTGCGGCCTCGCTGGCCACAAGCGCTGTCAGGCCCTCCATCGATTCGGTGAATGAAGCCGCCTCGGTCGGCGTTCGTCCGTAATACTCGAAGATGCCTGCGCCCAATGCAGGAACCGTCTGCGGACGCCCTGAGCGGAGCGCCTCGGCAAAGCGCCCCCAGGGCAGCCAATGGCCCGCTGCAGGCTGCGACAATGCAAATCCGCGCATCGACTGAGGATGATCCCGTCGCAACGTGTCGAGCAGCGGAGTCGTCGCAAACCTTTCGCCGTCGAAGCCGACAAGCCCGAGGCTCGCGCAGGCGCGCAAATGTCGGAACACCGCCGACGGGTCCATGCCGGCAACCGTGGCGAGCTCCTCCGCAGTCGCCGGGCGCTTCTGCAGGTGTTCGGCGTATTCGGCCACCGCAGCCCCATGAACAATCTGCGTCACCCAGTAACCGGTGATCATCTGGAGCATGCGTGTTGCAGGCTCCGAAACGTCATTGATGTTCATGAACCTTCCATTTCAGTCTGTAGATGGCCGTGGCGTCGTTGCGGATCGCCGGCGACGCGCGCTCGCGGGGGGGGCCGCGCGGGAACGCCCTGCGTCCGGTCCATCAGGTTGGCCCGTTCGCCTGGACGACCGCCAACTGCTTTGGTCCAGAGAGAGGCCCGGCAGCTGTGCGGTCCGCCTGCGCTGTCAATCGACGCTGATCGGCCGCAGAATGATGTTGACCGCCCCTCGACCGAGCGGGCGCATTATGAGCGCCGCGAGCCGGCCCGAAACGGCGATCCGCACATGAAACCTTGGGCAATTCTCCTCGCCGGTCCCGGACCGGCTTCGCTCCACGAACCGGCTCGCCCTCCGCGCCGACGATCGCGCGGCAGAAGAAGCCGCGGCGCCTGAGCGGGCTGGATTTCGGATGGACCCCGGTCCGGCGGAAAGCGAGACATCGGAGCGCGCGCTCAAACGCACGGACGCAGTGAGCGCCCGGCTCTGGCTGGAGTATCGGAGCATGACAGATGGCTATGTGCAGGGCGCGCCGCGCTCGCTGCTCAGGATGGAAGGCGCGGCGTTACTGCTGTCCGCGCTGGTGGGCTACTGGTGGGCGGGGCAGCCTTGGTGGCTGCTGGCGGCTCTCGTTCTGGCGCCAGACCTCAGTATGCTGGGATACCTGGCAAGTCCGAAAGTCGGCGCGGCGATCTACAACGCGGCCCACAGCACGATAGCGCCGCTCCTGCTCCTGAGCGGATCCGCGCTTCTGGACGACCGTATGACGTTAGGCCTGGCTCTGATCTGGCTGGCCCATATCGGGTTGGATCGAGCCTTGGGCTACGGGCTGAAATACGTCAGCGGCTTCGGTGACACTCACCTTGGACCGCTCAGGAGGAGTTCATAACCGGGGGGCATGCTCTTGCCGGCGCGCGACCTACGCTTGGGGCGGCATTGGCAGATCACTGCGCCCACCGAAGTCCCGTTCGGCGACAGCGTGCTGTCAGTTTCTGGCGCCGAGCCGCTGTGACGCCGGCAGCAGGTGACCCAACGCTTATGTTAGGAATTTCCGATTCCAAGCGCCGGGTCTCTAAAGGGCCGAAGCTGCTTCATGGCATCGCCCTCCTGCAGGATCAGGATGCCGAAAAAGTCGCTGGCTCGCGTCAACGACAGGCAGCGCACACGCGACGGCGGCCGCGAGCGCTGTCGCGGATGCAGATCCAGGCGATCGCAGCCGCCGAGCGCACCTTCGACGTGGTCCTAACCGAGGCCGCGAAACGCGAGGTTCGAAACGCGCAAGCTCGAGGAAGACGGTTGATCCATATCAAGGACCTATGAGTAGAATCATCTGACTATTCTGTGCACGATGGCGCTTGGCGTGCTTCAATTACGTTAATTACGGTTGAGGGAGCACTTCCAATGACGGGCAAGAACACCATGGCAGCTCGAGCCGCAGTCTTGTATGTGATCGGACTGCTCATGGCTGTTTCCGCGGCGACGCCAGCGTCGGCGCAGTCTAGTGTGAAGATCGGCCTCCTCACCTGCACGACTGGTCCGCAGATTGGAGAGATCGTTTTCTCCAAAGCGAAAACGCGATGCACGTTTCATCCCGATGTGGGCGAAGATGAGAACTACCACGGCGAAATCCGAAAATATGGTCTCGATGTGGGCGTCGAGGCGCGCAGCGTGATCGTGTGGGCCGTCTTCTCGCCACAGACCGGATACGCCCCGGGATCGCTTGCGGGAGTTTATGTTGGCGCGACAGCTGACGCGACGATCGGCGTTGGTCTTGGGGCAAATGTCCTGGTCGGCGGATCAAACAAGCAATTCGCACTGCAGCCTCTCAGCCTCCAAACTCAAGCTGGCTTCAATATTGCCGTTGGAGTCGGTGAGCTGGTTTTGACAGAGCGGTAGCGGACCCAGCGCAAGAGGCCGTCAGGTCCCGAGCGACAAGAACGGCCGAGTCCGCCATCGCGCATATCTGTTGCGAGATGTATACGGCCGCGCCGTCGTCGAGACGATGGAGGCCGTGGCGAACGAAGGCCTCGACCTCGTCGTGCTGAGCGGCGACGGCGAGCACGCCCGTCCCCGTGGCGACGTCGAGGACGTGGTCGCCGGGCGCCAGGCCCACCAGGTCGAGAACCTGCAGCGCGAAGGGCCGGGTCATCGGCTCGCCCAAGCGTTCGTAGTTGCGCACGATCTGGTCGAAGTAAGTATTGTCTGCGGTCACGCCCATCGCATCAGTCCTGCATGTCCATCGCCGCGCCAAGGGCGCGCCCGCCATGGATCAGACTCCGCGTGGGCCGTGGTGCACGCCGATGTCGCCGTGCTACCTGCGGTAGTTCGGCGACATGGGGCATAGCCCGCCCTTCTCGGACAACCTCGTCGAGGTGAGCCGGGCGAACTGATCCTTGGCCAGCGAGGGTTAGGCCGTCGCCTTTCCGCAGGTCATGGGTCGGCGGCCTGCACGATCCCGCTCGGCGCCGCGCGAGAATTCGCCCGTCACCCCCGTAGTGGGTGGTGTCGAACGGCGAGGGCGAGGGCCGCCCGTCGCCGTAAGTCCTCGCTACCGCGCCGGCTGTCCAGCGAGGTGAAAAGGCTCGGCTTCTCGGTACGACCCGGTGGCGTCGCCGGCGAAAACGTTGCGTTGCTCGGGGCCCAGCTCGAGCTTCAGTACCTTCCCGTTCTCCTTCGAGAAGTCTATCCGGCCGAGGTCGGTCCAGAATGTGTTCGGCGAAAGCGCGGATTCGAAATAGTAGAGACGGCGTTTGTGGTCGTAGACGGTCCGCCAGCGGGTGGACGATATCTCCGGCTGGTCTTTGGTCGAGACCCCGAGCGGCACAGAAACATTGCGGATGATGCCGTAGACGCTGGCCAGGAGTTGGTCAGGCTCGCCGTTCGGCGGGATCGCCTTCACATAGAAAGACGCACGGGCGAAGCGATCCGCCGCCCGGCTGGTGCCGGGGAGCATGACCGTGCCTCCGATCTGCGTCCAATAGGAAGCGAGCGCCAGTTGCCGGTCATAGGTCGGCGAGTTGGTCAGAACCTGGTACTGGCGGCCATGATGAATGACTTCCCTGCCGTCGAGATACTCGATGATCGCGCTGTCGCCGCTTGAATCCGACAGGGACAGGTGCACCGTCGCATTGAATTGCGCTCCGGGCAGCTTGCCCGTGACGAGCGTGAAGGGCTTCTTTTCGAATGCGGCGACCGCTTCGGCGACGGTCGCAAAATTGTCTAGCGCGTATTGGGCCCACGCCGAAATCGCTAGCCCCGGGGGCCCGCTGGCGTCCGAGTCGGGGTATTGAGACTCTTCGAGCCAAAGCACATTGGCGGTCAATCCCGCTTCGTTCGCTCCGTCGGATGTGAAAGTGTCGAATACAGGGGCGACCAACGATCCGTACTTGGATGTCCATCGGATCGAATTCGGCCCCACTCCACCATTGCGCTCCATGCCTCGGGGAAGGACGTAAAGATCGGTCTGGATCGGCTTCTCCCAGTCCATCGATCGGGCGGTGAAGACGTTGCCGTCATCGCCAAGATAGACGAAGCGGGAGCATGCGGTCGCTGATACGACGCCCTCGTGGAAGGCGGCCGAGAGCATCAGGAACGCTACGGCGATCCGAACTGGCGCTGCTTTCAGCATTTTGATCACCTCTCGGGGGGCCGGAGTCCGCCACGGAGCCGCGCACCGGCTTCTCGGGCCTGTTCGTGCGGCATCGGCGAACGTGCGAAGGCGCTTACCGGGATCGGAAGTGAATGAGAGCTTTTTTCATGCGGTATCTCATTGACCCGCATCAACAACAGCTTCCTGAACGACGGCCGGGTCACACGATGGAGCTGGCCACGGTCGGGCCCACCGCTCCGTCACGCAGGGCTTTCTCACTACGCGATCCACGCAGTCGGCGTCGGCCGGCGGGCTGATCAGTTTTGCTGGCGCCGCCGTTCTCGACGTTGATCCGGCAGTCGCCACACAAAGCTGAACACTGTAAGTACAGTTATGTAGATTACACAAAAAATCTATGAGTCTAAGTTCCGTTCGGGTCACGAAGCCTCTCGGAACGGCGCTTTGCGCGTCTTTCGGTCGGGAGGCGCTGATCACTCCGGGTCCGTGCGTGTCATCGAATGGCCGCGAGCTCTCTTTGAACGTCAGCATCTGGCTGATTCCGTTGAAAAACTCGGCCGTTGAAGCGGGGCTCCGTCGCTGATTCACTCCGTCATGCGGGCGGAGGGCGGCGGCGATGATGGGTGAACGGCAGGTCGACCAGGCGGCGCTGTTTTACGAGTTC
>NZ_JBJKEX010000204.1:0-5441 GCF_045505405.1 Hansschlegelia beijingensis
CGCGCAGCAGCTCGGGGTCCCCGGTCAGCTCGGAGGGCGCGGCAGCCTCGAACGCGGCCTGCGGCGCTTCGGAAAAACCGGTCTTGCGGGAGGGCTTTGATGGCATGGCCCGAATATAGGCAGGAACCGGCCGAACGCGAGCCTTCCCGCGCAGCGATCCGCCGCCCGGGCGCCCCCGCCCTTGGTCCGGCTTCCGCCCGGCCGGGCGCGGCGCCTAAACTGCCGGTTGAAATCCAGCGGCGCGGCCGCCCGGCTTCCGCCCCTGGAGGATGAAGGGAACGCGATGCCCTACGATCTCACCCGGCGCATGGTCGCCGAGTTCTTCGGCACGGCCTGGCTGGTGTTCGGCGGCTGCGGCGCGGCGGTGCTGGCCGCCTCCTTCCCCGATCTCGGCATCGGCTTCCTCGGGGTGGCCTTCGCCTTCGGCCTCACCGTGCTGTCGATGGCCTATGCGGTCGGCCACATCTCCGGCGGCCATTTCAACCCGGCGGTGACGCTCGGCCTGTGGGCCGCCGGCCGCTGCGCCAACCGCCATGTGGGCCCCTATGTGGCGGCCCAGATCGTCGGCGCGGTCGTGGGCGCCGCCGCGCTCTACCTGATCGCCTCCGGCAAGGCCGGCTTCGTCCCCGCCGGCTTCGCCTCCAACGGCTATGGCGACCTCAGCCCCGGCAAGTACGGCCTCGGCGCCTGCTTCCTGACGGAGGTGCTGGCGACCTTCTTCTTCCTGTTCATCATCCTCGGCGCGACCTCGAAGGGCGCCGCCACCGGCTTCGCCGGCATCCCGATCGGTCTCGCCCTGACGCTGATCCACCTGATCACCATCCCGGTCACCAACACCTCGGTGAACCCCGCCCGCTCCACCGGCCCGGCGCTGTTCGCCGACGGCGCCTATTTCGGGCAGCTCTGGCTGTTCTGGCTCGCCCCGCTCCTCGGCGCAATTGCCGCCGGCTTCCTGGCGCGCTGGCTCTACGAGGCCGGAAGCATCGACGAGACCACGGTGGTGGAGGAGCGAAGGGTGGGGTGAGGGGGGCATCGCCCTGATCGTACTCGCCCATCGCAGAAGATCAGCGTAGCGCAAGCCGCGCTCTAGCCGCGTGTATGATCGAAGCTGAGCGCCTTCACTGCGCCGCTGCCTACAAGGGCGTGCAGACGCATCGCCATGTGGCTGCGCAGCCCCGGATGCTTTGCGTTGTATGAACTGAGAGGTCGGGCGGCCCCACACTTTGATCGCCGGAGAGGTATCGGAGCCCCCCGAAATCAGCAGCTGCACGTGAGTCGACTGCGGAGTAGAATCACAGCACCCTCACAACCATTCAGCATCGGGGGGGGGCGCTGTGCTTAGCAACCGCTACATGATGAGCGTTAAGAACCTGCCAGCGACCCTCACAAAGATTGTCGAGGGGGCGCCTCCTGAGCCCTTCACTCTTGAGCACTTGGCGGGAATTGGCTTCGGGAGCAGCAGCGATAGGGCCATCATCCCGATACTTAAAGATCTGAATTTTCTCTCGGCTGATGGTCGTCCTACGCAAAGATACTTGGACTATCGTGACAAGACAAAATCGAAGAAGATACTGGGCGAAGCCCTTAAGGAGGCATATGGAGATTTATTCGTCATAAATGAGAGGCTTACGAGGGCCGATAGGGCGGCGATCAACGGAAAGTTCAAATCAAGCCACGGTCGTCCGACAAGGTAGCTGAGCTTCAGACTTCAACCTTCCTCGCCCTTCTGGAAAATGCTGATATAAATTCGACTATACCTGACAATAAGACGCCCGGCATCGATAGCGAGAGGGTCAAGTTGAAGGATGAGATCACTGCAAGGGAAGGGGCGACGGGCGCGCAAGAAATGAGCCTCAACTATAAGATTGAGATCAACCTCCCGGCAACTCGTGATATTGAGATTTACAACGCGATCTTTCGTGCCCTCAGGGAGAACCTGCTGGATGCCTAACGCGGCCGCAATCCGCGATTGGATGTTCCGGGCTATAATGTTTGAAGCTGACGCCGAGACATTCCGTCAGGCCGGAATTAGGATCGGGGCAGACCAGACAGTGCTCGAAAGGTCGTTGTTCGAAGAAACATTAGCTCCTTTTCCCCTGCAGCTTCGGAATGAGGCATTGAGGATGGGGCGGCTTTACGTCTTGCTTCATTGTTTCGAGAATTCAGTCAAGAGGTTAATAAAGGAGAGATTGGAGCAAGCCCACGCGGAAAAGTGGTGGGTTGATGGGGTTCAAGGAAAAATAAGGTCGCTGGCTGAAAGTAGGAAAGGCGCTTCGGTTAAGAATTCATGGTTACAAGGTGAATCGGCCGATCTTCTCTCTTTTATTGACTTTGGAAACCTATCTCAGATTATGGTTGAAAGGTGGGAGCTCTTTTCAGATTTAATACCATCGCAGCATTGGTTGAAGCAGAGATTTGATGAGCTCGAAAAAGCGCTCAATTTCATTGCACATAGCAGGTCTTTGTCGGTGAGCGAGTTCTCACGCATTGAGATGTATATCGCGGATTGGAATGCGCAGGTGGGTCTGTGAGTGCCTTTAGTTCTAGGGAAGATATCTCAATCTCCATTTTGAACGGGCTAGATGCTACTAAGCTGGGGCAACCCCGCGCGTCATGCAACGCGGCTTCTGTCGGAATAAGGAAAATAATCCTTTACACCCCGCCCCCCCCCCCCCCCCCGTGCTCTCATCCCATCACCTTCTCCCGCGCGGGAGGCGTGTCCGGACCGGCCGGCCATGTGGGGGAGGGGCGGCGCCTGCGGCGGGGGATGACCGGATGTCCTCCGCCCCGGGACGGTCGGCACTGCGGCGGGTTGGGAGTGCGAGCGCCGAAAGGCGCGGCCGGCTCCCTTCTGCGACGACGCCGCGCCCCGCATTACGACGGGGACGCGCTTGAGGCGCGGATGGCGCGGAACGCGCGAGGTTTTGCGCGGCCCCAAAGGCCGCCGCCAAAACCCCTGCGCTTCGGGTTCTCGGCCGGCTTCGGCCAGGACCGTTCCGGGCCGGCAGGCGGTCCGCAGCGATCGTTAAGACGCCGCGCGCGGAGCGCCGGGCGGCCGGTTATCCGACTTACGGAACGAGCGGCGGCCCGACGCTCCGCGCCTTCCCGCTGTTTGACCAGGACTGGACGACCCCGAGCCGCAGCCCGCGGCCGATGCCGCGCGCCCGTTGTTCCCCCTCCCTCGCTTCGCGCCTCGGGCGAAGGGCGCTCTTCTCCCTCCCTCGCAGAGGGGAGGGTGGACGGGCGGAGCCCGGCCGGGTGGGGTGTCGAGACGCCCGGACCTCGTCCGTCATGCCCGGCGCAGCCGGGTATCCACGACTTCGGTCGCGCGCGTGGCGGAGAAGGAAGTCGTGGATGCCCGCAAGCGGGCATGACGGGGTCGGCGCGCTACGCCCAAGAACCCCACCCGACCTCGGCCTGGCGGCGGAGGCCACCCTCCCCACCGCTTCGCGGCGAGGACGGATAAGGGGCGGCGGCGCGGCGGGAGAAGAGGGTGGGGCGTTAACGGGGCGGGCGCCAATTCCCGGGGGCGGGGCGGATCGGGCGGAACCTCGCCTGCGCCGGCCCGTTACCATGCCGGGCGAGGGAACACGCGGCGTGCAGCAATTGGTGGCGGAGCGGATTCGCAGGCCCGGCGAGGGTCCGCTGGTGGTGGCGGCGTGGTCGATCGTCGCCGCGGCGGTGGTGGGCGCGCTCTATATCGGCCGTGACCTGCTGATCCCGATCGCGCTCGCGCTGCTGCTGAGCTTCGTGCTGTCGCCGCTGGTCAGCCTCGCCAAGCGCGTTCGCATTCCGCGCAGCATCGCCGTGGTGGCGCTGGTGCTCATGGCGTCGGGGGTGATCGTCGGCCTCGGCGCGGTGCTGGCCGGGCAGGTGGCGCAGCTCGCGGGGGACCTGCCGAAATACCAGTCGACGATGCGCGCCAAGGTGCAGTCGGTCGGCGAGATGATGGGCGGCGGCGCGACGCTCGACCGCGCCGCGGACCTGCTGCAGGATCTGGGCGAGGAGCTCGATCGGCCGAAGGCGTCCGCGCAGACCTTCCCGACGGACGGCCGCCGGAGCGACGGCAAGCCGCAGGATCCGGTGACGGTGCAGGTCCGCCAGCCGCCGCCCACCGCGGTCGAGAACATGCGGGCGGTGATCGAGCCGCTGATCCATCCGCTGGCGACCACCGGCGTGATGATCATCTTCGTGATCTTCATCCTGCTGCAGCGCGAGGATATCCGGAACCGCTTCATGCGGCTCGCCGGCTCGCAGGACATCCAGCGCACGACGGCGGCCCTCGACGACGCCGCGCGAAGGCTGTCGCGGCTGCTGCTGACCCAGCTCGCGCTGAACTCGGCGTTCGGGCTGGTGATCGGCTTCGGGCTCGCGGCGATCGGGGTGCCGAGCGCAGCGCTGTGGGGCATCATGGCCGCGGTGCTGCGCTTCGTGCCCTATATCGGCGCGATCATCGGGGCGCTGTTCCCGATGGCGCTCGCGGCCGCGGTCGATCCGGGCTGGAGCAGCTTCCTGCTCACCGCGGCGTTCTTCGCGGTCACCGAGTTCACGCTCGCCCATCTGATCGAGCCGATGGCGTTCGGCCGCAGCACCGGGCTGTCGCCGGTCGCCGTGGTGGTGTCGGCGACCTTCTGGACGGCGCTGTGGGGACCGATCGGGCTGGTGCTGTCGACGCCATTGACGATCTGCCTGGTGGTCTTGGGGCGGCACGTGCCGAGCCTGTCCTTCCTCGACACGCTGCTCGGCGACCGGCCGGCGCTCAGCCCGCCGGAGATCTTCTACCAGCGCATGCTGGCGCGCGACCCGATCGAGGCCTCCGAGAAGGCGCGCGAGGTGCTGCAGGCGCGCTCGCTCTCGGCCTATTACGAGGAGGTGGCGCTGCCCGGCCTGCTGCTCGCCCAGCGGGACGCCGAGCGCGGCGCCCTGCAGGCCGAGCGGCTCGAGGCGCTGCGCTCCTCGGTGTCGGAGCTGATCGAGGACCTCGACTCCTTCGATGACGCCGACCCCAAGGACGGCGAGGAGACCCACGACCCGGAGGCGATCGACGCGATCGAGAGCGTCGAGACCGACGCGAGCGCCGCGGACCTCACGCCGGGCCCTCAAAGCGCGCCGCGGCCCGACCCGGCGTTCCGGGTGCGCTGCGTGGGTGCGCGCACGCCGGTCGAGGGCGCGGCGGCCGAAATCATGGCCCAGCTGCTCGGCAAGCACGGCCTCACCCCGCAGCTGGAGGACGACGACTTCCTGCTGACCAGCGGCGTGGTGGAGATGGAGGCCGCGGGGCCATCGATCGTGTGCGTGGCGTTCCTGGACGCCGAGGAGGCCCATGTCCGGCTCGTCGTGCGGCGCGTGCGCAGGCGGCTGCCGAGCGCCTATGTGGTCGCCGCCTGCTGGACCTCCGACGAACGCGAGCTGCCGGCGGACGACATCCGCCAGGCCGCCCG
>NZ_JBJKEX010000205.1:0-5424 GCF_045505405.1 Hansschlegelia beijingensis
TTCTTCAGCTTGCGGTTCTCGTCGTCGAGCGCTTCCAGCCGGCGGGCGTCGTTCGGAGATCGGAAGAGCACATGACGAAACCAGTCGAGCTCGGTGGGGGTGTAGCCGGTGTTGAGCGGCAGATAGACGGCGCCGGCCCGCACGCAGGCGAGGTAGAGGGTCAGCGCCTCCGCGCTCTTCTCGACCTGCACCGCCACCCGCTCGCCGGGCGCGACGCCCATGGCGACGAGCGCGTTGGCGAGCCGCGCCGAGCGGGCGAACAGGTCCGCATAGGTCCAGTCGCCGCGCGACGTCTCGAGGAACAGCGAGGACGGACCCGGCGCGGCCGCCCGGATGGCGTCGAACAGCCAGTTGCTCATGCGGCGTGCTCCGGCCTCGCGGAGCGCGGCTGCGTCGCTCGGGGCGCCGGCGCGAGGCGGTGGACTGCGGGCGAGGCGATCACCTCGCCGCGGCCGATGAAGGCCTCGTGGTTCTTCTCGATGTCGGACAGGTCGTAGAGGTAATTCACCATCATGCCATGCGCCTGGCGGAGGCCGCGGGGAGAGCGGTCTCCGAGAAAGTTGATGCGTTCGAGCCGCGCGCCGTTGCCGAGGTGGAACCGGGCCACCGGGTCGGCCGCGAGGCCGGCCGGATTCCTCGCCCGCAGCAGATAGGTCGCGGCCGCCCGGCAGAGCGCCGGCTGCAGCTCCTCTACGGCGTCGGGGTTCCTGTCCCAAGCGGGATCGTCGAGCGGCGCGAGTTGCGCGAGTTCGGCGGCGTCCAGCAGGTCCGGCCGCTCCGTCGCGCGCTGCCGCGACAACCAGGCCGCGAAGCCCGGCATCGGCGACAGCGTCACGAAGGTCGTGAGCCTCGGGAGGTCGCGGCGCAGATCGGCCACCACCTGCTTGATCAGGAAGTTGCCGAACGAGACGCCCCGCAGACCCTCCTGGCAGTTCGAGATCGAGTAGAACACCGCCGTGGTGGCGTCCTCCGCGCGGATCTGCGCGCGGTCCTCGTCGAGAACGTCGCTGATGGTGGCCGCGATCGACGTGGTGAGCGCGACCTCGACGAAGATCAGCGGCTCGTCCGGCAGGCGCGGGTGGAAGAAGGCGAAGCAGCGCCGGTCCACCGGCTGCACCCGGCGGCGCAGCTCGTCCCAGTCCTTGATCTCGTGCACCGCCTCGTAGCGGATGATCTTCTCCAGCACGTTGGCGGGCGTCGCCCAGTCGACCGGTTTCAGGACCAGGAAGCCGCGGTTGAACCACGAGCCGAACAGATGCGCGAAATCGGCGTCGACGGCGGCGAGTTCCGGCCGCTCCGGCAGCATCCTGAGCAGCGCCTCGCGCATCCGCACGAGCTGGCCGACGCCTTCGGGCGCGAGGTTGAGGCGCCGGATGATCTCCTGCCGGCGCGGCTCGGCGGCGGCGTGCAGCGCCCGCACCGTGTCCGCCGAGGGCTTGGCGCGGTGAGCGTCGATCGCGGTGTCGAGCCGGCGCTCGTCCGCGCCGAAGCGATCGAGCAGCATCGTCATGAACGCAGCCTGCTCGGGCCCGTCGAGCGATCGCCAGCGCTCCAGGATGAGGCTCGCGAGCGCCATGCCCGAGGCCTCGCCATTCCCGCCCAGCAGGCGCTCGCAGAGCTGCTCGAGCGAGGGGCGGGGCGCGTCGCCTCCGAACGGGGCGAGCGACAGGAGCTGACGGCCCCCCTCCGTGATGGCCTGCAGCATGTCGCCGAAGAAGGACGCGCCGCTCATGTGGCCGACCCCATCATCTGGTCCGGCAGCCAGGTGGCGATCTCGGGGAAGATGCAGAGGATCAGGATCGCCAGGAACATCACCAGCACATAGGGCAGGGAGCCCCATAGGATCTCCCGCGTCGGCACCTGCGGGGCGATGGCGTTGATGACGAACAGGTTGAGCCCGACCGGCGGGGTGATCAGCCCGACCTCCATGTTGATCGTCAGCACGATGGCGAACCAGTACGGATCGAAGCCGGCCTGGGTGACGATCGGGAACAGCAGCGGCGCCGACATCACGATCACCGCGACCGGCGGCAGGAACATGCCGGCGACCAGCAGGAACAGGTTGATGACCGCCATCAGCACCCAGCGGTTCACCTCCAGCGAGGCGATCGCGCTCGCGACCGTCTGCGTCACGAACAGCGACGACAGCGCGAAGCTGAACAGCTCGGCGGCGGCCATGATCATCATGATCATGACGCTCTCGCGCATCGCCGAGCCGAAGATCCCAGCGATCGGCCTGAAGCGGAACAGCCGGTAGGCGATGACCACGACGAGCAGGGTCAGCAGCGCCCCGGCGCCGGCCGCCTCCGAGGGCGTGGCGATGCCGCCGTAGAGCACATAGAGCGTGCCCGCGATGATCAGCAGGAAGGGCCCGATCCGCGGCAGCGTCTCGAGCTTCTGCGCGAGCGTGTAGCGCATCGCGCGCGCGCCGAACTCGAAGCCCTTCCGCTTGGCGTCGAACACCGCCCAGACCATGAACATCGCGGTCAGCATGATCCCCGGGATCACGCCGGCCATGAACAGCCGGCCGATCGAGGTCTCGGTGGAGATGCCGTAGACGATCAGCGTCACCGAGGGCGGGATCAGGATGCCGAGCGTGCCGCCGGCGGCGATCGAGCCGGTCGCGACCGAGGCCGGATAGCCCCGGTTCATCATCTCCGGGATGCCCATCTTGCCGATCGCCGCGCAGGTCGCGGGCGAGGAGCCGGTCATGCCCGAGAAGATCGCGCAGGCCCCGATGTTGGACAGCACCAGGCCGCCCGGCACTCGGTTCAGCCAGCGGTCGAGCGAGGCGTAGAGGTCCCCGCCGGCGGGCGAGGAGGCGACCGCCGCGCCCATCAGCACGAACATCGGGATCGACACGTAGGCGAGGTTGGCGATGCCGGCGAACATCGTCTCCGACAGCACGTAGAAGATCGGAAACCCGCCTTGCAGGACGAGCGCGCCGACGGCCGCGAGGCCGAGCGCGAAGGCGATCGGCATGCCGGTGGCGAGCAGGACGAACAGCCCGCCGACGAGCAGCAGTCCGGAGCTGACGGGGCTCATCGCACGGTCTCCTCGAGCGCGTGAGGCGCGACGGCGTGGGCCATCGCGATGTGCTCGGCCGCCGGGTCGGCCTGCGGCGGTTCGCGCAGCATCACGAGGATCTGCGCGACATACTGAAGGCAGAGCATCCCGAAGCCGACCGGCAGCGCCGACAGCGGGATCCACAGTCGCGGCGCCCAGACGCTCGAATGCTTCCAGCCGGCCGACCAGGCCTCCTCGAAATTGATGTAGCTCGCCGCCAGCATTGCGGCGCAGAAGGCGAGCCCGCACAGCGCCCCGATGATCCTGAGCACGCGCCGCGGCCTGGGCTTCAGCAGGAGCTCGACCACGTCGACCCCGACATGGCCGTTCTTGAGCAGGACGTACGGCGCGCCGAGGAAGACCGAGGCCGTCGCCGCGAAGATCACGAAGTCCGTCTGCCAGATCGTCGCGGCGCGGAAGACGTAGCGCACCAGGATCATCTCGCAGACCACCAGCATGGCGGCGATCAGCAACAGGGTGGCGACGATCGCGAGCAGCCGCGACAGCGCGCCGACAGCGGACACATAGGCGGAGATCATGCGGGCGCCCCGGGCCAGAGGGTAGGATCGGGCGGCGCCTCCGCCGCCCGCCGATGCGGCGCGGCTACTGGACCGCGAGCGCCTTCTCGATCAGCTCGCCGCCGCCCGGCACCTCCTTGGCGAACTTGTCGTAGGCGGAACTCTTCGCGACCGCGAGCCAGGCGTCGTAGTCGCCCTTCGACATCTCGACGACCTGGACGTTCGCCTTCTTGTAGGCGTCGATCATCTTCTGGTCGCCCTTGCGGATCTCGCCGTCGAAGAACGCTTCCGACTTCTTGCCCGCCGCAAGGATCGCCGCGCGCTGGGGCTCGGTCAGCCCGTCGAACACGCGCTTCGACATCAGCACCGGCTCATACATGAACCAGAGCGCGTTCTCGCCCGGCGCCGTCAGGCACTTGCCCTGCTCGAACAGGCGATAGGACACGAGGCTCGCCGAGGAGGTGTTGGCCGCGTCGAGCACGCCGGTCTGCATGCCGGTGTAGATCTCGGAGGACGGCATCGAGGAGATCGACGCGCCGGCCGCTGCCAGCATCTGCTCGAAGGCGGGGCCGGCCGCGCGCACCACCTGACCCTTGATGCTCTCGGGCGAGGTGATGCAGTCCTTCTTGGACACGAAGCCGCCGGACAGCCAGGCGTCGGCGATCACCACCACGCCGGCGTCGGAGATCAGCTTCTTGATGTCGGCCATGAAGGGCGAGTCGTTGAGCCGCTTCGCCCGGTCGAGATTGCCCACGAGCCCGGGCATCAGGGTCGCGGAGAACTGCGGGATCTTGCCGGACGCGTAGTCCAGCGGGAAGGACGACATGTCGAGCAGGCCGCGCGTGAGCGCGTTCCACTGGTCGTTCGGCTTGTAGAGCGACGAGCCCGGGAAGACCTGGATCTTCAGGCCGACATTGGCCGCCTCGACCTCCCGCGCGATGATCTGGACCATCTC
Organism: Hansschlegelia beijingensis; assembly: GCF_045505405.1. Lineage (GTDB taxonomy): Bacteria > Pseudomonadota > Alphaproteobacteria > Rhizobiales > Methylopilaceae > Methylopila > Methylopila beijingensis_A. The sequence goes on from NZ_JBJKEX010000205.1 coordinate 4,540, forward strand.
GTCGCGAACGTCGCCCTTGCCGCCCGGAAACTGGTGCGACGCCTTGAGGACCGTGTCGGCCTGCGCCGCGGGCCCTGCGAGCGAGATGAATGCGGCCGCGCACGCGCCGGCCAGCAGAGTGAGACCTACTCTTCCCATCGTTCCCTCCTGCGCCGGCCATGTGTCTGGCCGTTCGCGCCAAGGTTGCGCCCCGATCGTCGACGCTGTCAAACGGTCTGCGCGCAGAACGCCGCATCCGTGTATACAAGAGGCGGGTGAAAGCGGAGCCCGGCATGGCCGACAATGCGGTGCGCAAGGTGCGCGACGAGATCGAGAACGCCATCGTGGCCGGGGAGTTCGCGCCCGGCTCGCGGCTCGACGAGGTCACGCTGTCAAAGCGCTTCGGGGTGTCGCGCACGCCGGTGCGCGAGGCGCTGATGCAGCTCAGCGCCACCGGCGCGGTGGAGCTCCGGCCGCGGCGCGGCGCGATCGTGGTCGATCACAGCCCGCAGCGCGTCTACGAGATGTTCGAGGTTATGGCCGAGCTCGAGGGGCTGGCCGGCGCGCTCGCGGCCCGCCGCTGCACGGCGTCCGACAGGGAGGCGCTGAGCGCGGCGCATGAGCGCTGCCGGGCGTCGGCCGAGGCCGGCGGCACGGACGCCTACTATTATGACAATGAGGAGTTCCACCACGCGATCTACGCGGCGAGCCACAGCGGCTTCCTGGCCGAGCAGTGCGGCGCGCTGCACCGCCGGCTGCGCCCCTACCGCCGCCTGCAGCTGCGCGTGCAGAACCGCCTGAGGGCGTCGTTCGACGAGCACGAGCAGATCGTGAAGGCGATCCTCGCCGGCGACGAGGAGGCCGCCCGCGCCCGGCTGCGGGCCCATGTGGTGGTGCAGGGCGACC
>NZ_JBJKEX010000206.1:0-5420 GCF_045505405.1 Hansschlegelia beijingensis
TGAGGTGGATGTAGCCCTTGAAGCCATGCTCCAGCCGGAGGGTCCGCGCGACGCGGACCACCTGCTCCATCGGATCTCCGTCGGTTACTTGGCGTCCTTGCACCAGGACGCGGAGGCCTCGCGGCAGCGCTCGGAGTAGCCCTTCGTCAGCTTCTCGGCCGCAGCCCACTCTTCCTCGTCGACGCCGTTGTTGTTGTCGGTGTCCATCGCCGAGAAGGTGGGGGCGGGATCGAGCTTCAGCGTGCCGACACTCTTCTCCCACTCCACGCGGCTGATCCTGCCGCTGCCGTCGGCATCGAGCGTGTCGAAGGCCGGCCAAGCGGCGGCCGAGGCCGCCGCCCCGGAAAGCAGCAGAGCCGCAGTTGCGATGGCCATAATCCTGGTCATGGCGTCTTCTCCCCTTGCGTTGTTTACGCGCCGTGGCTCTTTTGGCGAGCCGCGGTCCTGTCGCCGTTGTTGACGACCCTGCAAGCGAGAGGCAGACGCAAGGTTTAATCAATGGAAGCGCTTCCAATTTTGTCGGGATATACTAGCAGATAAACTTGCGCCCTTGTCCCAATACGAGGCCGCCTGCGGGCCTCTCGGGCGCTCAGTGCGAGCCGCGTCCGTGCGGGCGCCATACCCTTTGACCTCGCTCATCCTTTTTGAACTGCGATGCTGTATCGTCCCCGTGACAGGATACGAGCAGCGCGCGGCCGGCCGCGCGCGATGCAGGAGCGCTTGATGACGCGCAAATATTTCGGCACCGACGGCATCCGCGGACGGGCCAACAAGTTCCCGATCACGCCCGACTTCGCCCTGAAGGTCGGCATGGCGGCCGGCATCGCCTTTCGACGCGGCGACTACCGCCACCGCGTCGTCATCGGCAAGGACACGCGGCTTTCCGGCTACATGATCGAGAGCGCCCTGCAGGCGGGCTTTACCTCCGTCGGCGTCAACGTCCTGCTGGTCGGGCCGCTGCCGACGCCTGCGGTGGCGCTGATCACCCGCTCGATGCGCGCCGATCTCGGCGTGATGATCTCGGCCTCGCACAATCCCTACGACGACAACGGCATCAAGCTGTTCGCGCCGGACGGCTACAAGCTGTCCGACGAGGTTGAGGCGGAGATCGAGGCGCTGCTGGATTCGGATCTCGGGCCGAAGCTCGCGGCGTCGGCGGGCCTTGGCCGCGCGAAGCGGATCGACGACGCGCAGGCGCGCTACATCGAGTTCGCGAAACGGACGGTCAGCCGCAATCTCTCGCTTGAAGGGCTGCGGATCGTCGTCGATTGCGCCAACGGCGCCGCCTACAAGGTCGCTCCGGAAGCGCTGTGGGAGCTCGGCGCGGAGGTGGTGGCGATCGGCGTCGAGCCGAATGGCGTCAACATCAATCGCGACGTCGGGTCGACCTCGCCTTCCGCCCTGATCGCCAAGGTCCACGAGACCCGCGCCGACCTCGGCATCGCGCTCGACGGCGACGCCGACCGGGTGATGATCGTCGACGAAAAGGGCCAGATCGTCGACGGCGACCAGCTGATGGCGGTCGTGGGATCCTCCTGGGCCGAAGAGGGCAGGCTGAGCGCCCCGGGGCTGGTCTCGACCGTGATGGCGAACCTCGGCTTCGAGAGGTATCTGGCCTCGATCGGCCTCACGCTGGAGCGCACCCCGGTCGGCGACCGCTACGTGGTCGAGCGCATGCGGGCGCAGGGCTACAATGTCGGGGGAGAGCCCTCCGGCCACATCGTGCTGTCGGACTACGCGACCACGGGCGACGGGCTGGTCGCGGCCCTGCAGCTGCTCGCCGTGGTGCAGAAGGCCGGCAAGCCGGTGTCGGAGGTCTGCCACCGCTTCGAGCCGTTGCCGCAGATCCTGAAGAACGTGCGCTACAAGTCCGGCCGGCCGCTCGATGACGAGAAGGTCCGCGCCGCGATCACCGACGCCACCGAGCGACTGGGCGCGCATGGCCGGCTGGTGATCCGGCCGTCCGGAACCGAGCCGGTGATCCGGGTGATGGCCGAGGGGGACGACCACGACCTCGTCTCGCACGTCGTCGACGACGTCGTCGACGTCATCACCCGAGTGGCCGCCTGAGGTCCCGATACTGCGCGCGCTTCGTCGGCGCCATGTGTTGCGCCGGCGAAACAACAGTCACCGCGTAGTCGAGGCGTCACGGTTAAAGGTTAAGGTTAAACGCTCATTAACGACTTACCTGCCAGTGTGCCATCCGTGAGATGAACATGCGCTGCCTCGCCGTTGCGGGCGCCGCAGATCAAGGACATGGCAGGATGGCCAAGCTCTCGACCTACGCGCTTGCCGGCGCGGTACTACTCGCGCTCGCGCCGGTCGCGAGCCGCGCAGCCGATCTTCCCGAACCGCCGCTGCTCGAGCCGGCGCCCGAGCCCGTCGAATTCGGCTCCAACTGGTATCTGCGCGGCGACATCGGCTACAAGGTCTACCGCGATCCCAAGGCTCGCTACGACACCAACGCCCCGGCCTTCGCCGGCAACCGCAGCTTCAGCGGCGAGAAGATGGGCGACGCGGTCGTCTTCGGCGGCGGCGTGGGCTACAGGTTCAACGAGTGGTTCCGCACCGACGTCACCGCGGACTACGAGACCCGCTCGCGCTTCCGCGGCCGCCTGTTCTGCCCCGGCCCCTGCGGCAGCTCCGGCACGTCCCGCGAGACCATGAAGATCGACGCGTTCACGATCTTCGCGAACGCCTATTTCGACGCCGGCACCTACTACGGCTTCACGCCTTACGTCGGCGGCGGCATCGGCGCGGCCTATCTCGACGTGCACAACTACCGCTCGAACTCGGCCGGCAACCCGTCCTATTCCGGCGACGGCAAGTGGAACTTCGCCTGGAACCTGACGGCCGGCGTCGGCTACGAGGTCAGCGAGAACCTGATCATCGACACCAACTACCGCTTCGTCGATCTGGGCGAGGCCCGCTCCAAGCCGATCGCGGCCGCCGGCGGCTCCGGCCGGGTGAAGGTCGACGACATCCAGGCCCACGAGTTCCGCGTCGGCTTCCGCTACCTGCTCGACTGAGCCCTTCCGACGCTCACGGTGATCAAGGCGGCGCGTCAGCGCCGCCTTTTTTGCGTTTTGGGTCGCCCCGCTATCGTCCGAAGGGCTGCCCTGCAGCCTCCCGGGCCCCTGGCGGCTTGACGCGCGGGAGGGCCCGGCTGATAGGGAGCGTTCCGAACCGCGTTCGTTCGTGGTTCGGTCCGTGAGGATGCAGCAATGACCAATGTCGCCCCGCGCGTGCGGCCCCAGAACCCGAATTTCTCGTCAGGCCCCTGTTCCAAGCGTCCCGGCTGGTCGCTCGACGCCCTGAAGGACGCGGCGCTCGGCCGTTCGCATCGCTCCCCGCTTGGCAGGGCCAAGCTGAAGGAGGCGATCGACCTCACGCGCGAGGTGCTCGAAGTGCCCGCGAGCCACCGCATCGCGATCGTGCCCGGCTCCGACACCGGCGCCGTCGAGATGGCGATGTGGTCGTTGCTCGGCGCGCGCGGCGTCGAGGTTCTGGCGTGGGAGAGCTTCGGCGCGATCTGGGTGACGGACGCCGTGGCCCAGCTGCGCCTGCCGAACGTGAAGGCCACGGTCGCCGACTTCGGCAAGCTGCCCGACCTGTCCGCCGTCGATTTCGACAATGACGTGGTGTTCACCTGGAACGGCACGACCGCCGGCGTGTGCGTGCCGAACGCCGACTGGATCCCGGCGGACCGCGCAGGCCTCACGATCTGCGACGCGACGTCGGCCGCCTTCGCGATGGAGCTCGACTACGCCAAGCTCGATGTCGTGACCTTCTCCTGGCAGAAGATCATGGGCGGAGAGGCGGCGCATGGCGTGCTGATCCTCGGGCCGCGCGCGGTCGAGCGCCTGGAGAGCTACGTCCCGGCGTGGCCGTTGCCGAAGCTGTTCCGCATGACCCATGACGGCAAGCTGGACGAGGGGCTGTTCCAGGGCGACGTGATCAACACGCCCTCCATGCTCTGCGTCGAGGACTACCTCGACACGCTGAAGTGGGGCCGCTCGGTCGGCGGCCTCAAGGGGCTGGTCGGGCGGGCGAACCGCAACGCCGCCGTCATCCACGATTACGTGGCGCGGACGCCGTGGCTCCAGAACCTGGCCGAGGACCCGGCGACGCGCGCCAACACCGGCGTCTGCCTGCGGATCGTCGATCCCGCCGTGCTGGCGCTGCCGGCGGCCGAGCAGAAGGCGTTCGCCAACCAGCTCGTCGGCCTGATCGAGGCGCAGGGCGTCGGCTACGATTTCGGCGCCTATCGCGACGCGCCCGCCGGCCTGCGCATCTGGTGCGGCGCGACCGTCGAAGCCTCCGATCTCGCGGCGCTCACCGAATGGCTCGACTGGGCCTACGCAGAACTCCGTCCTGGCCTCGCCAAGGCCGCGTGACGTTCCTGCGGCCGCATCTGCGGCCGCGCAAGCAACCGGAGAGCGCCGATGTTCACCCCCGAGAACGACCTCGAGCGCTCGCTGGTCCGGGCCGCCGATCAGCCGGAGCACCGCGCCGCGTTCCTCAAGGAACTGCTGGACGCGGAGCTCGCCTTCGCCCTCATCGACAGCGGCGACGCGCGTGAAGGCTACGTGGTCCCGGAAGTCAGCAACGACGATCTGTCCTTCGTGCCGGTCTTCAGCTCGGAGAGCCGGATCAAGGCGATGTTCGGCGACGAGAAGCTGCAGGTCGTCCGGCAGACCTTCCGGCAGATCCTCGAACAGATCGACGACGCGAATTTCGTGCTGAATCCTGGCTCGGACTATGGCCGCGAACTGATGGCCGAGGACGTCGCCTGCATGCTCGACGGCGATTTCGAGCGCGCGGCCGAAGGCTTCGAGGATGACGACGAGGATGGCGACGGCGCCGAGAACGAGCCGCCGATGATGATCGGCGAACCGTCGCCGGCCCCGGTCCATCTGACCGCGCCCTTGGCCGCGCTGTTCGCCACGATCCCCGAGGTGAAGAAGGCCCATATCGGCCAGGCGGTGTTCGCCGATTCCGAAGGGGTGCGCCGCCTGGTCATCGGCCTCACGGCGGAAGGCGACATCGACGCCGTCCTGGACCGGGTCGGCGAGGTGCTGGAGTCCGCCGCGCGGCCGTCCGACGTCATCGACTTCGTGGAGGTGCCGGGCTCCCCGCTCGACGAGTATTTCTCGCGGGACCTCAAGCCCTTCTACAGCCGGAACGATCCGCAGCCGGCCTGACGGCCCACGACGCGAGACGCGGGGCCCGCGTCTCGCCGAAATCCGGACTAGCTGACCGGCGAGACCAGCCGGACGCGGTCGCGGTCAGTCGGAGATCGCTGCCTTGCTCGCCGAACTCGGGCTCGTTCGGCCTGACGGCAAGCCCCATCCGATCAGCACGATCTCCAGCGCGGTGAGCCGCGGGCGGATGCGGGCGGATGCGGGGCGGAGCGGCGT
>NZ_JBJKEX010000207.1:0-5401 GCF_045505405.1 Hansschlegelia beijingensis
CGCCCGGCAGGTGCAAAGCGCCGACCGCGACGAAGGCCTGCCCTCCGCTGAAGATCGGCAGCGCCCGCTGGAGCATGGTCAGGTTGCGGCGCGTGATGAACGCCGAGAGCCCGCACCTTGCTCAGCAGCTCGCGCCGATAGTCCTCGGACTGCGCCTGATCCCTGCTGGGCTTCGCCAGCACGTCCATCGCGCCGAGCGCGAGACAGCGCAGCGAGAGGTCGGCGCCGCGGGTCGTGTAGCTCGAGGCCATCACCACGGCGAGGCCCGGCTTGGCGCGCAGCAGCAGCGGAAGCGCCTCGACCCCGTCCATCTCGGGCATCTCGACGTCGAGCACCACGACGTCGGGCCGCGCCCAGGCGATGCTCTCCACCGCCTCCCTGCCCGACCGGCAGGTCGTGACGACGTCGAAGCCCGGCTCATCCTGCAGCCAGCGGGAGGTAAGGTTCCGCGCGACCACCGAGTCGTCGACGATCATCACGCGGACCCGCTCTGCGAGCCCGACGTCCAGCGCGGCTGTCACCGGCTTGCCCTCGCGGCCCAGCGCTTCAGAGAAGTCCCACCTCGGCGAACTTGGACGTGATGATCTCCTTGTCGAAGGGCTTCATCACGTACTCGTCGGCCCCGGCGCGCATCGCGCGCGCGATGTGGGCGACGTCGTTCTCGGTAGTGCAGAACACCACCTTCGGCGCGTCGCCGCCCGGCAGCGAGCGCAGCTCGGCCAGGAAGTCGAAGCCGTCCATCACCGGCATGTTCCAGTCGAGCAGAATGCCGTCCGGCATCGCCTGCTTGCACAGGGCAAGCGCGCTCTGGCCGTTCTCGGCCTCCGAGATCCGGAGGTCGTGGCCTTCCAGGATGCGGCGAGCGACCTTTCGGATGACGCTCGAATCGTCGACGACCAGGCAGTGTTTCATCGCATTCGGCTCCGGATGGCGCGCCAGCGGCGGACGCGGCCTTCTCATATTCTCTCAGGCGGCGATCGCGGCCGCGGCCGGCGGCTCCAGCGCCCGGTCGACGTCGAGCACCAGCAGCAGGCGGCCGTCGAGCCTATGCACGCATTCGGCGACCAAAGCCCAGCGCGGCGCGAGCGTCGCCGGCGTGGCCTCCCGCTGGCTCTCGCACAGGTCGAGGACGTCGCCCACGGAGTCGACGAGGAGCGCGAAGGCCTCCTGCTTGTGGTCGATGCCGATCGCCATCGGGCGCTGCTCGGGCGCGCGCGGCGGCAGGCTGAGGCGCAGCCGCATGTCGATCGCCGTCACGATGCGGCCGCGCAGATTGAGCACGCCGGCGACGTCCGGAGGCGCCAGCGGCACATGCGTCAGGCGGTCCGGGAGGAACACCTCCCGCACCCGCTCGATCGCGATGCCGAAGATCTGGCCCCCGACCTCGACCGTGACGTAGCTGCGGGTTCCGGCGCTGTCGCTCATGCGGCGTTCCTGTAGCCTGGCGCGAAATGCTGGAGGGCGGCGATGAGGCCCTGCCGGTCGAACTTCGCGACATATTCGCTGAAGCCGGCCTGGCGGGCGCGCTGCACGACGCTCGACCCGGTCAGGGAGGACAGCGCGAGGATCGGGATCCCGGCGGCGAGCGGCTCGGCGAGCAGCGCCTGGGCGAGCTGGAAGCCGTCCATCCCCGGCATCTCGATGTCGGAGACGATCACGTCGAAGCGCCGCCCGCGGCCGAGCAGATCGAGCGCCTCGGCGCCGCCATTCGCGCAGGTGACGCGGTAGCCCGCCGCCGTCAGCACCGGCGTCAGCATGTTGCGGAAGAAGGCGCTGTCATCGACCAGCAGGACGCAGGGCTGCAGGGCGGATTCGGTCGGCCGATCCTTGCGCTTCAGCCAGTCGTCGAAGGCGAGCGTAAGGTGGTGACCGACGTCGAGGATTTCGGTGGCGCGGCCGGCGATCACCGCAGTGCCCAGCACGCCCTCCGCCACGGAGGAGACGCCGATCTCGATGCGCTGCTCGACGATGTCGATGATCTCGTCGACGATAAAGCCGCAGGAGCGGCCGTCGTCGCAGAACACCAGCAGCGGCTGGTCGCCGCTCTCCTTGAGCCGGACGCCGTCGCCTGCGGGCACCAGCGGCATCAGCGCGCCGCGATACTGCACCATCGCCCGGCCGTCAGCGATCTCGACGGCGCTGACGTCGATCATCTCAAGGCGCGTGACCAGCGCCAGCGGCGCGGCCTTGGGCGCGGCGCCTCCGGCGCGGAACAGCAGCAGCGGCACGACCGAACCGGTCTCCGCGGCTTCCGCGCCCTCGTCCTTGCCGAGGCCGGAATCGTGCGCGCTCGCGGGGCCCGCGGCCTGCGCGACGCCGTTCGGGTCGAGGATCAGCACCACCGAGCCGTCGCCGAGGATGGTGGTGCCGGCGAACAGCGTGATCTCCTTGAGCCGCGAGGCCATCGGCTTGACCACGATTTCCTCGGTGTGGAGCACGTCGTCCACCACGAGGCCGAAGGCGTCCTCGCCGGACTGGAGCACGACCACGAAGGCGTCGTCCTCCTGCTCGTCCTCGGGCTGCGGCAGGCCGAGCAGGCCGCGCAGCCGGACCAGCGGCAGCAGGCGGTCGCGAAGCCGGAGCAGCGGGGCGTCGCCGATGCGCTCGATGCGCTGCTCGCCGCCGGGCCGGGCGCGCACGAGCTCGAGCACGGCGAGCTGAGGGATGGCGAAGATTTCGGAGCCGAGCGTCACCATCAGCGCCGACACGATGGCGAGCGTCAGCGGGATGCGGATCACGACGGCGGAGCCCTTGCCGGGCGTCGAGCGCAGGTCGACCGACCCGCCGATCAGCTCGATGTTGGCGCGCACCACGTCCATGCCGACGCCGCGGCCGGAGACGCTCGTCACCGCCGCGGCGGTCGAGAAGCCGGGCGCGAAGATGAAGCGGTGGATCTGGGCGTCCGACATCTTCTCGATCTCGGACTCGGTCGCAAGACCGTTGGCGATCGCCTTCTTCTTGATCCGCTCGACGTCGAGCCCACGGCCGTCGTCGGCGATCTCGACGATGATGCAGCCGCCCTGGTGATAGGCCGACAGCCGGATCACGCCGGTCTCCGACTTGCCCGCCGCGGCGCGCTCCGCCGGCCCCTCGAGACCGTGGTCCGCGCAGTTGCGGACCATGTGGGTCAGCGGGTCCTTGATGAGGTCAAGCACCTGGCGGTCGAGCTCGGTCTCGGCGCCCTCGGTGACGAGCTCGATCTTCTTGCCGAGATCGGCCGCAAGGTCGCGAACCAGCCGCGGCAGCGCGCGCCAGGCGGCCCCGATCGGCTGCATGCGCGTCTTCATCACGCCTTCCTGCAGCTCGGCGGTGACGTGGCTCAGCCGCTGCAGCGGAAGTCCGAAATCGCTCTCGCCCTGCCGACGGACGGTGTCGAGCAACTGGTTGCGGGTCAGCACCAGCTCGGAGACCATGGTCATCAGCCGGTCGAGCGTGTCGACGCCGACCCGGATGGTCTGGCCGGCGAGCGTGCTTTCGCCGCGCCCGGTCTCCTCTGCGGGGACCGCCGCCGGAACCGGCGCGATCGCAGCCACGGGCTTGGGCGGGGGGGGCAGGTCCGGGCCGGGCGCCTCGCGGAAGGCGCGCTCCAGTTCGTCGAGAGAAACCTCTCCGGGACGAAGCTCGCGCGCCGGGACGTCATTGGCGGGCGGCGGCGGCTCGACGGCATGGACCGGCGCGGTCTTGACCGCCGCGGACACGCGCTCGAGTTCGAGCACCAGATCGCTGTCGTCGCCGTCGGGCTCGGCGCCCGTGCGCTCCAGCGCGGCCAGGATGTCCTTGATCCGGTCGATCGCCGCGAGGATCAGCGTCACCGCGTCCGGCGTCGCCATCGCGCCGGAGCGGAACTCGCCCATCAGGGTTTCGGCGGCGTGCGCCAGGGCCTCGAGCCGCGGCAGGCCGAGGAAGCCGCAGGTCCCCTTCACGGTGTGGACCAGACGGAAGATGTTGCCGAGGATCTTGGCGTTCGCGGGTTCCTGCTCGAAGCGGACCAGCTCCACGTCCACGAGATCGAGGTTTTCCGCCGTTTCGGTCAGAAAGTCGCGCAGCAGGTCGTCCAACGCCAAGCCCCCACATGGCGCGCCAAGCGGCGCAAGGGGATCATGGCTGACAAACCATAACGGATGGTTGCGGGAGCCGCCCCGCGCGACCGCCTCAGGCGGCGACGCGCGCCCAGGTGACGATGCGTTCGCCCTCGACCTCGGCCTCGATCGTCACCGTCATCTCTGCCGCGCGCGCGACCAGCCCGGCGTAGAAGGGCTGGATGACGTGGGCGTCGATGCGATCGTCGGGCGCGCGGCCCGCAAGAAGGTCGAGCACGTTGGCCGGCACCCGGGCGTGCGGCCCTTCGGTCGCGAGCTTGAACTCGGTCGCCTCGCCTTCGCCAACCGCGGAGACCGTGATGGCGCCGCCGCGCGGGATCGTGGTCGCGGCCACCAGCACCAGGTTCAGCAGCAGCTTCACCTTGTTCTTCGGCAGCAGCTGGCGCGGCGCCTCCCAGATCAGCTTGGTCTTCTGGTCCTCGACGAAGCCGCGCGCGACCTGCTCGGCGTCGCCGAGATCCAGCATGGCGGCCGCCGAGCCGGCGGCGCCGAACGCGATGCGGCAGAACTGCAGCCGCGCCGAGGCCTGCGCCGCGCTCTTCTTGATGAGGTCGAACGCGAAGCCGCGCATGCCCTCGTCCTTCTCGTCCTCGAGGATCTCGAGGCCGTTGACGATGGCGCCCACCGGGCTGATCACGTCATGGCACACCCGGCTCGCGACCAGCGCCGCGAGATCGAGGCTTTCGAGCGTGATGAGGCCGGTGCCGGGAATCTCGTCGGAGGTTGACATCAGGGCTCCTGCCGAGGCTTGAGTGCGGCGTTCCGAGCGCTCGGCCCCCGCATGCCTCGCGAGTCGGTTCTTTCTGCAGCGAGCATGCCTGATACACGCTGGCGTATCCCGCCTCAAGGCGAGAGCTGCGCCGTACATCCTGGGAGCCACCGATGACCGTCGACGCTGTCGATGCGCGCCTGCTGAACGAGCTCGCCCGACTGTGCGTCGAGGCGGGACGGACCATCCTCGACGTCTATGAGGCCGAAAGCATCGCCGTGCGGGCGAAGGACGACCGCAGCCCGGTCACGGAAGCCGACGAGCGGGCGGAGGCCATCCTGATCTCGGGGCTCGCGGCGCTGTTTCCGCATGTGCCGGTGATCGCCGAGGAGGCGAGCTCGCGCGACGGCGCGCCGTCGAGCGCGCCCAAGACCTTCCTCCTGGTGGACCCGCTCGACGGCACCCGCGAGTTCATCGCGCGCAACGGCGAATTCACGGTGAATGTCGGCCTGGTTTCGGGCGGCGTGCCCGTGGCGGGCTGCGTGCACGCTCCCGCGCTCGGCGCCACCTGGATCGGCGCGACCGGCCTCGG